>DMRV01000368.1 GCA_003456455.1 Flavobacteriales bacterium | reverse complement strand
GGATGTGATAGTACCATGACTGTTTCAGTAACGATAAATGAGGGTACTACAAGTACTACGGATGCCACTGAGTGTGATGAGTACATCTGGAATAACCAGACCTACACAGCAAGTGGAGCTTACACCTTCGTTACCACTAACTCAGAAGGTTGTGATAGCACCGCCACGTTGAATTTAACCGTAGGGTATAGCGCTGAATATATCACGGATATAGCTATTTGTCAGGGAGATACTGTGACCATTGATGGAACTAATTATACCGAGCCAGCGACTCTGACTAATACGTATGTCAGTCAGTTGGGATGTGATAGTGTTGAGATTATTAATATCTCAGTTGAGGAACCTATGGCCTTCAGTATCAGTGGCCCAGTTACTGCGATATCGTTCACGCAAGCTTCATACTACATTAGCCAACCTCTGGGAGGCTATACAGCTACTTGGAATGTTTATAATGGCAGCCTATTAAGTGGACAGGGAACACAGAATATCAATGTTGAGTGGGGTGAGATAGGCTTCGGTCAGGTTATTGCGGAGTTGACTAATGGAGTATGTACGGTATATGATACGCTGAACATTGGAGCTGTTGGTATCTCTGAATTATCTGATGAGGGTTGGATGATAATCCCTAACCCAAGTGATGGTGAATTTGAGATAACATCAAAGAAAAGAAGTAACAGCATTGATGTCTATGTATACAATGCGATAGGAGCATTGGTTCATGTTGATAGTGCTAAGAATGCCGACCGTTTAATGGTTGATATCACTAATCTGGCAAATGGAGCTTACATGCTCAGATTGGTCCATGATGAAGGGATGTTTACCAAGCGATTGATTAAGAATTGATTCGCTTATTCTTGATTTGATAGGACCGAAAGAAGAAGTTTTATATCAACCCACAGGTTCGANNTCCGGTTTTTTATTTCGCTGAAACCCTTATCAATACTGAGACACAGGGCGACTTCTTGGTTGATTTTAGTGGTTTAATCTTACCAGCAGAATCCGCTTCAGAGTAGTAATTACATCCAATGCTCGCTTAAGTGGAACGCTCTTGGCCGAGTTGTCCATGCGAAGTTCAATTAAATCTGTTTCCGCTATTCACGTTTCATTCTTATCACGCAGACGATATTAAATTTACCTCAAACAATTTGCGGTCAGTTACCCATTTTGTAAACCATGTTTTCGTCTTAGATGACTCAAATAGAAAAAGGAACAGATACACATAAGATCATTCTTCAATAACGAACTTTAAACTTTTAGCCATGAACAGCAAGAAAAAACCGTACAAAAAATCCGAAGTCAAGAAAGTGACTATCGATAACGAAATCAGCATGGTCATGATGTCGGCATTCGGTCCAGGCAGTGACCCAGAAAGCAGCATGAATTTGCTGAACCCGCTTAGGTGGTGGAAATAGCATAAACCATGTGAACATAAATCAAAGTAAAAGGTCGCCAATTGGCGACCTTTTTTGTCTTACTTTGAATTCGAAACTATACTGCAATGGATTTAAATCAAATAGCTAGAAACAAGCAAAACTTTGCCACCAAAAAGGTGGGAGAGGATTTGGTGCTTGTGCCAATGAAGGACAATGTGGCTGAGATGAATGCCATGTTTACCTTGAATGAAGTTGGAAGTTTTGTTTGGGACAATTTGAATGAGGAATCAACAAGAGAGTTGTTGTCACTTGCAATTGCTGAAGAATTTGAAGTTGACGAAGCCACTGCGAAAACTGACTTGGAAGAATTTCTACTTCAAATTCAAGATATGATGAATGGTTAATCTTAGGTTGTCAATAGCAGATTTCGTTATTGATTTGATTAACAAATCTGAGCTTCCAATAAAGTTGGAAGATGGTTACTCCGATTTCGTACTAGAAGAATCCACAGCTACTGCGTCAGTACAAGTTATTGCCCATGCTGGAATCCCAGATTCTTTACAACCAGCCACTAAACCTATTTACTCTGCTGATTTCGAAGGAAACAAGCTGTGGGAAATTTTTCGAATTGAAGACGGTTTGCTGTTTCATGTTTACAGTTCAACCGAACCATATCAATTACAGCAAGTTGCTAAGCTCAATGCCGATTTAACGGTTTGGGACATTTATTCAGAACCCGTTCTGGATGATCAAAAGAGTGTTTTGTTTCCGCTATTATACCCGATGGGGCCTTTGGTCATGTATTATCTCACGGCCAAGTTTGATGCTATTATGATACATGGTTCTGGAATTTCCGATAATGGATTAGGTCGAATATTCACTGGTGTATCTGGGCAAGGAAAAACGACCATGGCTAAACTATGGTTCGATGCGGGAGCGGAGGTGCTGAATGACGACCGCCTAATTATCAGAAACCAAAACGGAACCTATCAGATTTACAATACACCTATGTTTTATCAAGATGAACAGCGTTCGGCCGAGCTAAAAGCAATCTATTCTATTCACCATTCTAAGGAGAATACACTAATTAAAACGGAAGGCGCGAGTGCTGTTGCTGGGGTAACCCCAAACCTTATTCAGCACGGCTATACGAAAGACTTGATTTCTCATCACCTGAAATTTGTAACGCAAATGATTGATACAATTCCAGTTTACAAACTTGGCGTTGTTCCAAACAATTCGGTTGTTGAATTTATCAGAGACTATGACCGTTAGCAACCTCGCTAAACTAAGTGACGCTGAGTTCAAAAAGGTTGGGTTAGACCTGCTAGATGGTAATCAGCCCATACGGCTAGAACTCGGAGGGTTTAGTATGTATCCTAATTTTCTTCCAGGTGATGTCGCAGTTATCGAGAGAACAGATGCCTCTTCCCTCAAGCGTGGTCAAGTAGTAGT
>DMRV01000359.1:3520-4134 GCA_003456455.1 Flavobacteriales bacterium | reverse complement strand
AAAATCACCAAAATCACAAAGGCAAGCATGTATCTCTTCACCTTCTTTTCCGTATCGGAATTCACAAAGCTTACTAAAGGGAATTTGAGATAACGAACAATTATAAAGGTGGCACCAGCAATAAAAATGGAGTTGAGTGTGAATAAATAGAACGCTCCGAAAAAGAAAGACCATTGTCCATTTGCCAACCCATAACCCGCAGTACACAAAGGCGGCATAAGCGCTGTAGCAATAGCAACACCAGGAATTACATTTCCTCTGCTCCTCCTAGAAATACCGATAATTCCTGCTAATCCACCAAAAATGGCAATTAACGCATCGAGAAAAGTAGGACTGGTACGAGCCAATAATTCTGGCTGAGCTTCCTGTAGCGGAGTAATTAAAAAGTAAAGGGTTGAGGTCATTAAAGCCACAACCACCATTACTCCAAAGTTTTTGAGCGCCCTTTTTAGCGTGTCCCAATCGTTTGTTCCTACCGACAACCCGATGGCCAAAATTGGCGCCATCAAAGGAGAAATAAGCATGGCTCCAATAATTACCGCAGTACTGTTCAGGTTGAGACCTATGCTGGCAATAAAGATGGAGCAGATAAGAATCCAGACCACATAGCCCCG
>DMRV01000359.1:3259-3508 GCA_003456455.1 Flavobacteriales bacterium | reverse complement strand
CGTGCAAAATCACGCAACGCAACAAGCACACGAAGAATCTTCACATTGAGTGCTTGATTTGATTTCTGCTCCATGTTTGGAGCCGAATTTGAGTTTTCAGTCATTTTACAGTGATAGAATCAACTGCAAAGTAGTCGATTTTCCAATTGTGTTAGACCAACAAAAAACTTACAGTATTAACAAAACAGCGTTTCCAGCGAACGGAATTCTAGAAATTATTAACCGCTATTG
The DNA here is from genome assembly GCA_003456455.1 of Flavobacteriales bacterium. Classification (GTDB taxonomy): domain Bacteria; phylum Bacteroidota; class Bacteroidia; order UBA10329; family UBA10329; genus UBA10329. The sequence goes on along the minus strand of DMRV01000359.1, from coordinate 3,277 downwards.
CTTCAAAGAAGTAGGAAT
>DMRV01000359.1:276-3158 GCA_003456455.1 Flavobacteriales bacterium | reverse complement strand
CTTCTGAATAGTTGAATGGAACCTGAACAGTTTTCGTTACACCATGTAGCATCATGGAACCATCTACAATAAACGCATCCCCTTGCTTTTGAAATTTAGTAGAGGTGAAACGAATCTCAGGATACTTCTTTGTGTCTAGCCAGTCTGGGCTATTCACATGTTCATTTTTCTTTTTGCTGCCTGTTTCTATGGTTGCAGCATCGAGTTTCACATCAATCTTAGCGTTTTCCAAATCTGCAGGTGAGAATATAACAGCCCCATCTAGCCCGGAGAAAGTCCCATCTGTTGACCGCGTGGAAAATTTCAAAGAGTAATCCGACTCAATAGTTCGTTCGGTTAATTGGTAGTACGCCAAGCCAAATGAGCTCAAAGTAAGCAGCGTAAGTAGGAATGTTCCAGTAATATTCTTCATCATTTCATATTTATACAGATAGGGAACAAGATCATTGGTATTAAGTTCAACACAAGAATCTTGTAATGCTCGTATTTCATAGCTTTGCGCCCGTTCAAAATCAAGTCAAACAACAGATTTCAAGAATGAATAACGAGGATCTTTTCAAGAATATTATCGGCCACAGTAAGGAGTACGGGTTCATATTTCAGAGTAGCGAGATTTATGATGGATTGAGTGCTGCTTATGATTACGCGCAAATGGGCGTGGAATTGAAAAAAAACATTCGCGATTTCTGGTGGAAGTCTATGGTGGAGCTAAACAAGAACATTGTTGGGTTGGACGCTTCTATTTTCATGCATCCCACAACTTGGAAAGCTTCTGGACACGTTGATGCCTTTAACGACCCTTTGATTGATAATAAGGATAGCAAAAAACGCTATCGTGCTGATGTTCTTATCGAGGATTACCTAGCCAAGATTGATGCAAAAATTGACAAGGAAGTAACAAAAGCCACAAAGCGATTTGGTGATGATTTTGACAAAGAGCAGTTTTTAGCTACCAACCCCAATGTTTTACGAAATGTAGCCAAGAAAGAGGAAATACATACGCGTTTCGTCAATGCGTTAGAAGCAGATGACTTAACCGAGGTCCGTCAGATTATTATCGATTTAGAAATTGCGTGTCCGGTTTCTGGTTCTAAAAACTGGACAGAAGTGCGTCAGTTCAACCTCATGTTTGCTACCGAAATGGGAGCAATGTCTGAAGGAGCGAGCACGATTTACCTGAGACCAGAAACGGCTCAAGGAATTTTTGTGAATTACCTGAACGTGCAGAAAACGGGAAGAATGAAACTTCCTTTTGGAATTGCACAAACAGGGAAAGCATTCAGAAACGAGATTGTAGCACGTCAGTTTATTTTCAGAATGCGTGAGTTTGAGCAGATGGAAATGCAGTTTTTCGTAAAACCAGGTACCGAATTAGAATGGTTTGAAAAGTGGAAGGAAAAACGTCTGGCTTGGCATCATTCAATGGGATTGGGCGATGAGAAATATCGTTTTCATGCGCACGATAAAATGGCTCATTATGCCAATGCGGCCTTCGATATTGAGTTTGATTTCCCATTTGGGTTTAAGGAATTAGAAGGAATTCATTCACGAACTGATTTTGATTTAAGCCAGCATGAAAAATTCTCAGGTAAGAAACTTCAGTACTTCGATCCAGAACTCAACGAAAGCTACGTTCCTTACGTAGTTGAAACTTCTATTGGTCTAGATAGAACCGTTTTGGCCGTGCTTTCTGCTTCTTATTTAGAAGAAGAATTAGAAGATGGCAAATCACGCATCGTTTTAAAGTTGCCACCATTCTTAGCTCCCGTTAAATTGGCCATTCTTCCATTACTGAAGAAAGACGGTTTGCCAGAAAAGGCGATGGAGATTTTCAACCAATTGCGCTTCGACCACAACATTATTTATGAGGAAAAGGACAGCATTGGAAAACGATACCGTAGACAAGATGCTATCGGAACTCCTTATTGCATTACCATAGACCACGATACGTTGGAAGACGGTGCAGTTACACTTCGCGACCGAGACACCATGCAACAAGAACGTGTTCCAATTGAAAAGCTTTCTCAAATTGTTGAGGAAAAGGTTGGAATGAAGAAAGTACTAGAGAGCATCGGGTAATTTTTTATTGCCCAGCTAACCGCTTAATTCTGAAACAAAAAGAGCCGTTCCAGATTTGGAACGGCTCTTTTTGTTTCAGTATAAAACTGCTTTTTACCCGTTAAACTGGTTCATCACAAACCGTAGTTCCATAGTGCCGAAAGCCAATGCGGCATCTGCGGCTTTTTCAATTTTAGGATTAATTATATCTAAGTCTTCAGAAGTCCATTCTCCTAGAACGTAATCTACCTGTTGGCCTTTGCCAAAATCGTTTCCAACGCCAAAACGCAGTCGCGCATAATCTTGTCTTCCAAGAACTTGGTTGATGCTTTTTAGTCCGTTATGGCCACCATCACTTCCTTTAGCTCGGATACGAATAACACCCGTATCCAAAGCGATATCATCGGTGATAATAAGAACCTTATCTATCGAGACTTTGGTTTCCGCCATCCAATACTGAACGGTTTTCCCGCTCAGGTTCATATAGGTACTTGGCTTTAACAAAACGAACGTTCGGCCTTTGTGCTTAATCTCGCACATGTCGCCCAATCGACTAGGCTTAAAAACAGAAGTGGACGCCTTAGCTAAGGCGTCCACTATCTTAAATCCAATGTTGTGACGGGTTTCGGCATACTCGCTGCCAATATTACCCAACCCAACAATGAGGTATTTCATGCTTATTCAGCTGCTGCTTCTGCTGCTGGAGCGTCTCCTTCTTCAGTTGCTCCTTCTTCAGTTGCTCCTTCTTCGCCTTCTTCATCACCAAGCTCAACCATTGCACCACGCTTCATACGTACAGCAACAATAATTTGATTGTCATCAGC
>DMRV01000359.1:0-170 GCA_003456455.1 Flavobacteriales bacterium | reverse complement strand
ACAATACGTAGACGTCCACCAGCTAAAACACCTTTAGACTGCCCTTTTGTAAGAATTGGAAGTGTAATCTTAACTGGACGACCAGTGATTTCTTGAAAATCAACGTGAACGATTTTGTCCGTTACCGGATGAAACTGAATAGCTTTCAAAATCGCAGAAATAGCTGTTCC
>DMRV01000020.1 GCA_003456455.1 Flavobacteriales bacterium | reverse complement strand
TTCATTTTCTGAATTGGTCGATTCCTGCCCAAAATAACCGAGACCATAATCTGGAAGAATTCCCACAAAACCGTATTCGAGATTAAAGAACTCTTGGTTGGCAATTATGTCTATGGTGTCTCCATCCTCCGCTGTTCGTATTACGAAAACGGTAGCTAGCGTATTGAAACCAGTGCCAGTAATTCCAGTGAGATTAATAGAATATCCAGAAAGGTCAAATTCCAAATCAAGTGAAGAGGGGTTTGTTGCCGAGCCTGCCTCTACTGTCTGAGAAGTTTGGAAAACAGAACCGAATTTATTGGCTCCAGGAATTGAATATTCAAATTCCACCTTGGTTGCCAGCACACTAGAAACTTTGAGCTTTAACTTTCCCTCGCGAACAACAACTCTTTTCAGCGCCAAATCGCCAAGTTCGTACTGTGTGGCATCCGTCACTGGTAAGAGTTGAGTTCCTGGCGGAATGTTATTCAAGTTTGCTCCAAGACTTATACCCTTAGAAATAGTGGTATCAGGGATTTTTAAAATTGAATCAAGCGGTAAATCAATAAGTGGCGTTTCAATCTTAAATCGCAGACCACCCTCTGCATCAGCCGTAAGCAGAGAATCGGCCACAAGGTCGGCCATCGTCAGTGTGGTTTTAATTACGGGGGCCAAAACATCAACATCCCATTCAGAACCACCAATATCTTGCTTGCAACTGACCATTGTCAACACAATAGCAGCAAGTAGAAAAAGATGTTTTAAGATTCTAATCATTTCAATTTCAAATGTACAGAAATAGCAACGGTTGTGATGGCTTTTCAGATTGAACCGGTCGTGGTTTCAGAGTCATATTTCATCACCAAAAGTATAACCATGTCTAAAAATGAAAACAATCTTCCCCAATTATCGTAATACGTCCAAACTAAACTTAATTATCCATTTTAAAATCCTTTGCAATGCGACCTATTTCTCAGAAAAAAATTGTGATTTCATTCCTAGTATCTTCTGCTGTAATATTCACTATATCAGCTATTGGCAATGTCCTAGGTGTTTTTGGATATCATACCAACTCGATTACTGGACAGATGTCGGTTGAGATTATGATGGCTGTTCAATTGTTAATTGTGCTTGCTACCAATTCAATCCTACATTTCGTGTTCTATTTTGGAGGGCTAAATTCTTCGCCAATTGCTAAAGGAGTTGGAATTGGAACGGCTATTGGCATCGTCTACTTCTTGATAAGCGTATTCGGACTCAATCTATATGATTTACACGCTCCGACAACACAACTTGTTGAAGCTATGGGCGGTAGAGTAATCGAATATGGTTCTGGAGGAATTGCAACCGCTTTTATCAGCGTTAGCAATGTTAAGAAATGGGGACTTTTAAAAGCTATCTAGTAACCGTATTTATCTTTCCAAAGTTTCTTTAACCGTTGGCGGTCAGCATGTTCGCGTGTGTTTTCCTGAGGTTCATACAAACGCTGACCTACTATTTGCTTTGGAAGAAATTCTTGGCTTACAAAGTTCCCATCTCCATCATGTGAGTATTTGTACTCCTTTCCGTAACCAATTTGCTCCATCAGTTTAGTTGGCGCGTTTCGGAGCTGAAGCGGAACAGGTAAATCTCCCGTTTGCTGAACTAAAGATTTAGCCGTTTTTATAGCAGAATACGTAGCATTACTCTTAGGAGAATTAGCCAAATAAACAGCCGTTTGGGATAGAATTATTTCCGCTTCTGGATAACCTATTACGGCAATAGCCTGGAAACAAGTATTTGCCAAAACCAATGCTGTTGGATTGGCCGCACCAACATCTTCCGAAGCTAAAATAAGCATACGCCTAGCTATGAATTTCGGATCTTCACCTCCTTCAATCATTCGCGCAAGCCAATACACAGTTGCATTTGGATCGCTACCCCGCATAGACTTGATAAATGCTGAAATGATGTCATAATGGTTCTCACCATTCTTGTCATACATAGACAAGGAATTTTGCAGACATTCCATCACCAACTCGTTGGTAATAGACACCTTCTTTGCAGATGAAGCATTAACCACAAGCTCCAAATTGTTAAGTAATTTCCGAGCATCGCCTCCGGAAAAACGCAGCATCGCTTCCGTTTCCTTGAACACAATTTTTTTTCCCGAATCGCGCTCCAGCTGTTCTCGTCCCTTTTCCAAAAGGGTTTCCAAATGTTCCTTTTCTAAGGATTTGAGAATGTAAACCTGACAACGAGAAAGGAGCGCTGAAATAACTTCAAAAGATGGGTTTTCTGTCGTGGCACCGATTAAAGTAATTACGCCTTTCTCAACCGCTCCAAGTAGTGAGTCTTGTTGCGACTTACTGAATCGATGGATCTCATCAATAAACAAAATTGGCTTCCCTTGCTTATTAAAAAGACCATTTTCCTTTGCCTTAGCTATTACATCTCGTACATCTTTAACGCCAGAATTTATCGCGCTCAAATTGAAGAACGGGCGGTTCATGGTCTGAGAAATAATGTTGGCAAGCGTTGTTTTACCAGTTCCGGGAGGCCCCCAAAGAATGAGGGACGGTAATTGCCCAGAGGCTATCGCATTTCTTAGAACCGACCCCTCGCCTACTAGCTGCTGTTGACCAACATATTCGTCAAGCGATTTTGGCCTGAGACGTTCAGCCAATGGCGTTTCTAAATTCATTTCAGGTGATTAAAAAGGACAAATTACTCCTTTCCTTTCTTTTGCGTCTTCTCTTCTGATTTCTTGTCATCAGACTCTTCGGCATCTTCCTCAGCGACACAATGGAGTTCAAGCATTTTCTTAGCCTCAGCGTTTCCCAATTCGTTCGCTACTTCGAAATCTTTACATGCTGGCTTCTCCTTTCCTAACGCCACCTTTAGTTCCCCTCTATGTAAGTACGCAACCGCCATATTGGGATCCAACTTTATGGCTTTAGAAAAATTTTTCACAGCTTCTTTATCATCTCCAAATGCCATTAAAACCCGTCCTAAATCGTCATAATAAAGAGCAACATCTTCATTCAGTTCAATAGACTTATTGAAATCTAAAATAGCGTCTGTTGTGTCTCCTAAAGCTATTTTGGACCATGCACGATGGTGAAATGCTTCGTGAAAATCGGGTTTCATTTCGATTGAACGATTGTAATCTTCCAGTGCTGCTTTGTGTTGGTTAAAAAGACTTTTGGCATACCCTCTACTTTCAAAAGCATTAGGATAGTCAGATTTCAACTCAATTACCTTCGTGAAGTCTTCAATCGCTCTTCTGTAATCCTTTCGCTCCAAATAACAGAAACCTCTGTAATTATATGCTTTTATAAGGTTTGGATCTAGCTCAAGGGCTTTATCGAAATCTATTATCGCATTCATGTAATCGCCTAAGCGCATATACGTTGAACCGCGCATAACATAAGCTTCAAAATAATTTGGTTTCAACTCTAGCGCCTTATTGAAGAACGGCATCGCTTCGGCATTTTGTCCTTTATTAGTTCTTAAAAGACCTTGAATAAAATTGTCTTTAGAAGTTTGAGCAAAAGCAAGATTTGTGCTAGAAATAAGCACCACTATCAACAATAACTGTGATAATTTGGTAATTCTCCTCATGAAACTGAAGCTAGTTTTGGAGCGAAGTCAGCATTTCCTTCGCCTGCATTACACCATTTTGATAAGCCATCGCAAAATCTTGAATAGCCCTTTCTGTGCTGTGCATTTTCAGATACGTTACACCTCGATTAAAAAAAGCCTTGCCATCTGAAGGGTTTATATCTAAAGCACTTGTAAAGTCGTTGATGGCACCTTGATTGTCTTTTATTTGCAATTTGACTGCCCCACGGTTTGTAAACAACTCAGCATCCTCATTATTCAAAGCTATGGCAGCGTTGTAATCGGCAATTGCTTTTTCATATGAACCAAGCGATGCTGCGATTCTTGCTCTATTAAAAAGTGAATCCTCGTGTTTAGGATTCAATTCTAATGCTGTAGAAAAATCCTCTAACGCAGCGCCTATCTTATTCAGAAATACCTCAGCAAGCCCTCGATTATAATAAATGTCGGGGTTCTTGGGCTCGAGCTTTATGGCTTTGGTATAATCATTTACCGCAGCTTTAAAATCTTTGCTTTCAAATTTCAGGTCGCCATCGGCCACAAATTGCTCTGCTGTTTTCATTCGGGAGTTATTGATTGCAGCGTGACGCGATATAATCATTCGCCTCAGACTGTCCCATCTCACCTGCCAAGTACCAATCGATACAAGCCCCTGGCGTATCTCCCAACAAACTTTTACCAATACCACGATTCATGTAAGCAGAACCGTATTCAGCATCAAGAATAATGGCTTTGTTAAAATCATCAATGGCTCCGTGATAATCTTTCAGCTCCTTTTTAGCGATTCCACGATTGTGAAGCGCTGTCTTATTCTTCGGATTCAGGTTAATTGCATAGTTATAAGCTTTCATAGCTTCAATATAATCTGCCGGATCTTGCGAGAAGTATGCATCACCCATTCTTACATAGGCCAATTCGTTTTTCGGGTCAATCTCCAAGGCTTTCATACAATCTTCAATTGCCCCTTTGTAATCCTTCATATTAACATAGATGGCACTTCGAAGAGCGTATGCCTGACTGTTTTCCGCATCTAGCTGAATGACTTTGTTAAAATCCTGAATGGCAAGTATTCCCTTTCCTGATTTGAACTTAGCCTCACCTCTTTTCAATAGATAGTCGATATTCGTTTTATCATTTGAAATAGCCTGACTAAACAACTCTATCGCCTCTTTGTATTCCTTCGATTCAAACTTTTCGAGACCTTGTTTATAGTAGTCTTCGGCAGTTTGAGAAAAAGATAGAAAGCTTTGGCTAAGTAGGAAAACTAGAATCAAATAACGCATAATTAGTGTTTTGGCTTTAAGTGCAGCCAAAAATACTCATCTACCTAAATGATTGG
>DMRV01000150.1:2115-5035 GCA_003456455.1 Flavobacteriales bacterium | reverse complement strand
CGGGAAAGCCAAGGTAGATATGCGGGATACGCGTTACGTTTACCCAATGTCTAAAGTCACCATCAACTTGTTGCAAAACGCGCCAAACCACATTGCGTTCGACCATCGCTCAACCAATAATAGCATAGAAGTGGCAAAGGATGTGGTTTACGATTCGTTCTATTGGACCGCAATGAAATTTGGAGACATTATCAAATACAAATACAACAGACCGCATTGGGGCTTTTATCAAGGGACGCGCGTAAAACACTTGGTAAGATTAGATGCTTTTAGTTCTAAAAAACTAGCAGTTGGAGGAAGTGAAAACGCGCCAAACGCAACAACTTCAACGCACGGGCCGTCTTGGCGAATGATTGTTGAAATGAATCCTGATGGGCCAAAAGCTTGGGGTGTTTTACCCGGTGGACAATCTGGAAACCCTGGAAGCAAAACCTATACTACTTCGCTGAATTCATGGGCTTCCGGAGATTACCATGACTTGAATTTTTTGAAAAACCTAGAGGCGGTTGAAGAAAACTGGAAAATGCAAACATTCAAACCGTTAAAGGAATGAATCTCCTCATCAGAATAGTTTTGATTGTGGTTTTGAGTGCAGTTGCTCAAACATATTTCCCATGGTGGTCGGCTGTGGTTGTGGCGCTTATTGTAGAAACTGTTTTAGGAAAAGGTAGTAATAGCACATCGTTCTTTTCAGGTTTCTATGGTTTAGCAATTCCTTGGATGGTTTTAGCACTATATATTGACAATAAAAGCGAATCAGTTCTATCAATCAGAATATTAGAATTATTCCAATTACCACAATTTCGAGTTGTAATAATTGTTTTGACAGGCCTGGTTGGTGGCTTAGTTGGCGGATTAGGATCTGTTGCCGGAGGTTGGATAAAAGATGCATTTTTGCAATCGGATGGAAAGTAGAAAAACGGTTTCGTTAGCTCTTGGAAGTGGTGGAGCGCGAGGACTTGCGCACATAGGTGTGATAGAAGTGCTTCGCGATGAAGGATTCCTGATAGAACGTATTGCGGGCTCGTCTATTGGAGCTTGCGTTGGGGGTATTTATTGCGCTGGAAAATTGGACGTTTTTAGAGATTGGATTGTTAAAATCAATAAGAGAGAAACGTTTCGGTTGATGGATTTTACCATGTCAACCAAAGGAGTATTGAAAGGTCAGAAAGTGCTTTCTCATTTGAAGACAATATTGGGAGAAATACGCATCGAGGATTTCGACATTGCTTTTACAGCCATTGCCACTGATGTAAACAGCAAAGAAGAAATATGGATGAGTAATGGAGACCTCTATAACGTAATCCGTGCCTCTTCATCTGTTCCAACACTCATGATGCCTTCTAGATTAGGAGATCGAATTTTGGTTGATGGTGGAGTGCTAAACCCTTTGCCGCTAGAGCCTTTGATGCCCAAGAGAACTGATTTAGTTATTGCTGTTAACATAAACGCCTATGCTGATGGTCACCAGCGATCAAGACACATTGTCTTAGATGATGCCAAGCATTTGCCTCACGACCCCTCAGACGAAGAGACAACTGCTTACACAAGCCGGATGGTGAACACCGTGAAAGGTTGGTTAAACATGTCAAAATCTGAGATTGACGAAACCGACTCAACGCAGGAATCAACGCTTAGCTATCTTGGAATGCTTAACAAGTCGTACGATTTTATGCAAGATCGTATGTGTGAGCAAAGCATCGAAATTCACAAGCCAGATATTGTGGTCAACATTCCTCGAACAGTAGGTACAACATTGGAGTTTTATCGCGCAGGCGAATTGGTAGAGGAGGGCAGAGTGGCGGCCAGAAAGGCAATTGCAGAATGGCGGCTTAAACAATTGGTCAAATGACACTTGTAATTGTCATCATAACCGCATTGGTTTCAGCCGCAGCTTTCCAAAACCGCGAGTTGATGTCTAAACTGATGTTCAATGCCTATTTGGTAAAGCACTCTAATCAATGGTATCGGGTTGTTACGCATGCTTTTATTCATGGAGGATGGATGCATCTGGCTATAAACATGTGGGTGCTTTGGCTTTTTGGTGGCATTGTAGAAGACTCGCTTGAGGTTTACCGAGGCAGCGCAGGCTTATTCGTTTATGGAGCACTCTATTTGGGTGGAATCTTATTCTCGACCTTGCCTTCTTATGGCCGTCATCAAGATAATTTCAGCTACAATTCGCTTGGTGCAAGTGGTGCAACGGCAGCCGTTCTTTTCTCGGTCATTTACTTGAACCCTACCATGAATTTGTACCTCATGTTCATTCCAATTCCGATTCCAGCAATCGTTTTTGGTATCGGCTATTTGGCGCTTGAATGGTATCAGGATAAAAAATCAAACGACAATATTGCACATGATGCTCACTTCTGGGGCGCAGCATTCGGCTTTGTTTTTTCGGTAATAATGGCGCCAGAACGGTTGCAATTGTTCATTCAAGAAATTACGTATCGGTTTTTCGGATGAAAAAAGCCTTGTTTCTCGATAGAGATGGTGTTCTTAACAGAGAACGCGGTGATTACACTTATTTGGTAGAAGATTTTGAGGTGTTGCCAGATGTTTCTGCTGCCATCAAACTGGCAAGGCAAAAAGGATATTTAATCATAGTAATCTCCAATCAGGGTGGAATTGCAAAAGGATTATTTGATGAGAACCGGGTTGATATGCTACATCAAATGATGAGTGATAAACTGCAAAAGAATGGCGTCAGTTTTGATGAAATCTACTATTGCCAACATCACAGCGAAGTTGGCAAGTGTATTTGCCGAAAACCCAATTCATTGATGTTGGAAAAGGCAATCGCACGTTTCGATATTGATGTGGAAAAATCTGTAATGATTGGTGATAGTCAGCGAGATGTAGATGCTGCAAGCAAAGTTGGAGTTCAAGGTTTTTTGATTGAGTCGAATAGTGGAATTCT
>DMRV01000150.1:0-1988 GCA_003456455.1 Flavobacteriales bacterium | reverse complement strand
CCTTTTGTAAAAGGACATTGGCAACGCTTAATCCGAGTATGTAAGTTTTTGCGGCTTCAAATTCCTGAATTGTTAACCGAAGAACGTTTTAACCAGTTTGCATTGGCATTAGTTGAGAAAAACGGATTCGTAAATGCTCGTATTCGGTTTCAAGGTTACAGGGTGGGCGAAGGAAGGTATGCGCCTGAGAACAACGTTCTAGGATGGTCAATGGTGTGTCAAGAGCTAGAAACCAGCGCACTTCAACTCAACAAAAAAGGGTTACATCTTGATGTTTGCACCACACACAGCATTAATCCAGCACCGCAGAGTTCGTTTAAGTGTAGTAATTCCCTACCGTATGTGCTGGGAGGGATTTTTGCTTCCGATAATAAACTTGACGATTGTTTTTTGCTCGATTCCGAAGGGTTTATTGCAGAGGCAACGGGGTCAAATGTATTTCTGTTGAAAGGAAACGAGTTGGTAACGCCCGATTTATCAAATGGTGGAGTTTCGGGTGTTATGCGGTCAGTTGTTTTACAGGAAGCAAAATCACTAGGGTTAAAAACAACAAGTGAGCTTGTTTCTCTTGAAGATGTGTTGGAAGCAGACGAATGCTTTCTCACCAACGCTTCTAGCGGTATACAATGGGTTGGAGCTGTTGGAAAGAAAAGATTCTATAAACGAGGAGCCGAAAAGCTAATAAATCACATCAACACGGAGTTTCAGTTAAACTAGCGCCTCACGTTTCAATTAAGCCGAGGATCTTCAGGCAGGTTGACCATGTATTTGTACGGCTGTCCCATTCCTTCTAGAATGGTTGACCATAGGTTTTTAGATTCTGGCGCAAAAAGAATTTCCTTGTCGGCACGGGACACAATCCAACTCTTACTTTCCATTTCACTATTCAACTGACCTTCCGCCCAGCCTGCATAACCAACAAACAGACGAATATCACCAGGTTGCAATTCTCCAGATAAAATCAGGCTTTTAATCACTTCGAAATCACCACCCCAAAAAACACCATCCATCACCTCGGTAGAGTTTGGTATTCGATTGCCAAGCCGGTGTAGGTAGTGAAGCGTTTCTTTTTGAACCGGACCACCTAACCCAAGCTTCGAATCAAACGAAGGTGCATTTTCTATGGCTTCGTTCAAATACATCGGAATCGGTTTGTTGATGATTAGTCCGAAAGAACCGCTCTCGCTGTGTTCTGTAATTAGAATAACCGAGCGCTTGAAGTATGGATCCTGCATAAAAGGTTCTGCAATCAGTAACCTGCCAGACTTGGCTTTAATTTTCTGATTTGGAACTTTGAATATGTCAGTAACATCCATTGGTACTAATAACGGAATTTTCTACTCAAATATTTAACGGCAACAAAAGAAAACCCCATGCCGAATACCGACATGGGGTTTTAAACTTCTGAATACTCAGAATTATTTTTTAGCCGCAGCCTTTTTTGCTGGAGCTTTCTTAGCAGCTGGTTTTTTTGCAGCGGCCTTCTTAGCAGCTGGTTTTTTAGCAGCTGGTTTTTTAGCAGCTGGTTTTTTAGCTGCAGCCTTTTTAGGAGCTGCTTCAGCCACAACTTCTTCTTTTGCCTTAGCTGCTGGCTTTTCCTTCTTTACAGGAGCAACATAAGCTGCTACTTTCTTTTTCTGTCTTCTTGCACCGTATGTACCGCTAGAAATTTTTCCGCGTTTCGATTTAATATCTCCTTTACCCATTCTTAATTCAATTTTTTGTTTCGAGTCTCACGCAAACTTAGCAAATTAGAACTTGTAGGTGGTTGTTATAGTAGACAACAAAACAAAAGCCCCAACATTTCTGCCGGGGCTTTTAATAAAAACGGTGTGTCTGCCGATTATTTCGTAAGAATCAATCGCTCAGAAACATTCAATCTGTCACCTTTAACCACAAGCGTATAAACACCAGTAGAAAGGCCTTGCGTTTCAATTACTTCAATGCCGTTTTGATTTCCTCTACTTTGGTAATTCCAAACTTCTTGT
>DMRV01000203.1 GCA_003456455.1 Flavobacteriales bacterium | reverse complement strand
TAAATCAGCAATTTTTTTGTAAATTACTCCAAACAATAATGTCCAACTTCTTTGAAGACGTACAGCCACTTTGTTATCCTTCTATAACCACCTAAATTGTATTTGTCAGGATCTATATTGTTATTTCTTAATATATACCTCAACTTACCTACTGAAGATCTAACCCAAGTTGTACCAATATCATATGATCTCCCATCATTAAGGACAACATATAATCCGAAAACTTCTTTTTCAAGACCATTCCATTCTCCAGTTGATTTGATAACAAAATCCTCGGTCTCAAGAACAACTTCATGAGAAATACTTTTAGTACGTTTCTCAATAGTGACCTGGTCTTTCAACAACAAAAAGTAAAGAACGTCCCAATTAGCAGATGACAATTGCGCTACACTGCTCAATGGATGTAATAGAATTATAAATACTATAATCTTTTTCATAACGCATATATTTATTACGGAGCTTAAGAGTTATCCTCCAACAGAGCTTATTGCATTTAACATAGCAGCTCCAGCTATACTAGCAATGGACGCATGTTGAATGCCTAAATACGCACCTGATAAAGGATTCACACCTCCTCCTGAACCAACCGCATAACCTTCAAGGCCGCCAACGACATCACATAAGGCAACGAATAATTTTGACCAATTGAATTTATAAGAATTCTCACCAACAAAATCATCCCAATACGCTAAAGAATGTCGCATCACAGAAGAAGCCACTAGATAGGCATCAATGTTCGTGCCAACTGAAGCTGATATCACTATAGACTCATGATGCTTTATATTGGAAATTATGTCATTTAAATTAGATCCATCATATGCTTCACCGATCTCCATTAACTGCAAAACATACATCTCAACATCCACATCCAAATCTAAATCTCTTACATAGATTTCATACACGAATTCATTTGTAGACTCTACAAAACAAGACTGATATAATTCATCCCAGTACTCCTCTGAGCTCATGGCTGAATCAAATCTCAAATCAGAATCAAAATAGCTGTCCATATGGTCATAAATTGAACCAGATGTATATGTAGACAATATACTGTCAACCAGCTCATTGTGTATCAACCCAATGGAATCCAGCGGATTAATAGAATTTAATAATTCAGAATAAGAGTATTCCTCTTCAATTGAGTTGCTTTTTTCACAAGCCCCAAATAAACTTATTAGTAACGCTAATAATAAAAGTTTTTTCATAACACGTTAGTTTTAAAAAGACAATAGAGATCAAAAAACTCTATTCATTAAACATTTAACTATCAACGCATAATTAGTATAATTTCAATTGACGTCCTTATTCCAAGGAAAATACTAAGTACTAGAAGTAGTACTTCATTTATTCATTTTTTAGTAATCTTGAGCGAATATGCTTGAACAATGATCTTATCATAAAAAATGAGAGAAGTATTGCAGCTATATACAGGAATTTCGTCCAAGACTTTTTCCCCCTTTTCTTAGAATCCTCTTTGCGTCTACTAAAGTGCTCAAGCTCACTCTTCCATTCTTTATCCTGACTAGTAACCAACAATAATCTGCATTCATGAAGCGTTTGCGCTGACTTCGGGGCTTCAATTCTGGTTAAATAGTAATTCAGTATTACCATTCCTACTATTAAAGCAAGAGTGACATGATCAAACTCTGCAAATTCCCCATTCTTTTCAAAAGAAACATATGCGGTATGGATTGACTTCAATATGAGAAAAGAATAGGATACATACATAACAAAGCCAAAACTCAACTCAAACTTTAGACGTTCTAGCATATACCTTAGAAACCTATGTCCAGTTACCTTATTTGCGTCATATGAAAGAGTTAAGAACCTCTCCCAGCCAAATGAAAAAATTTGTTCTGGAGTAAGATCCGAATTGGCAGCTTTAACTTTACCATTCACTCCGTCTTCATCTTTAGATATGTAATCCAACACTTTGTTTTTACAATGCTTTGCCTCCCATCTAGATCCAAAATTTTCAAATATAAATCCGGAGATATAAGATGCAATCAGCAGTAGGAATGTGTAGAAAAGAGCGGTATAAGTGCTTTCTGAAAATGACTTAATGAGTTCAAGAAGCTCTAATTCGCACACAAACAACAGAACTATAAAAACAAATGCGGAGCCAGGAAGAATATAAAACACAAGTGTCCTTCTAATACTAGGACCCAAAACGGTTGAGAAAAACTGATCCATTCTTTTTTACCACAATCATGGTTATATAAAATACTCAGACAGTGTTTTAGAACATATATTGAGTACTACTTCTGATACCCAATTTGGGTTCAGCCCAATTGCTTAACCGTCTAAATTGATTACTTTAATCTGTGCCAAGAGCCTGGTCTAATTTCCGGGGAGTATTACAATATTAATCATAAAAACATATTTATTATGGCATTTATCAATTTGGCGGAAGCCACTGAAATGACTCACGAGTATCAAAACAATGCACCCGTGGGCGAGTCAATTGCAGCAACCTTTAAGAAGGAAGAAATGGCTCAATTAATTAATCAAGCTGGAGTTGAAGGAGTTCGTATGTATTTTGCAAGGACTGAAGGTAATTTGACTCTAGTTGTTGTTGGGACAGACGATGAAAATCAAGATTTGACCGATGGTCTCATTTTAGATTACGCATCTATTTGCCCAC
Organism: Flavobacteriales bacterium; assembly: GCA_003456455.1. Classification (GTDB taxonomy): domain Bacteria; phylum Bacteroidota; class Bacteroidia; order UBA10329; family UBA10329; genus UBA10329. The sequence goes on along the minus strand of DMRV01000203.1, from coordinate 19,650 downwards.
ACTATTGTCCACCAAGCTCACCACTAATTGCATAGTCTTATACACTATATCACAACTGAACTAGCACAGTACTTTGTACTGTGCCTTTCTGTGTTACTTCTTTTTACGGACCAAAGAAAAACAGACGGGCTTATAGTTCCATTCTTTTTTACCGGAAGCCTGATAACAATACTTTTTGAACACCATGCTGCTTCAATAGAAATAGTTCAGCTAAATATGATATGTGTAGGTGGCCTTATGGTTGTCAGCCACTTTGTCTTTCAAAAAATCAGAGCTGCAGCAACACTTCTATTGATTTTATATACCGCTGCTCTTCTCAACAGTGGGCCTTCAACACAAGAATTGGTTCTTGATCATGGATTTCTTCTTTTATTTCTTAGCAACACAATGTTGGCTTACATTATAATTCGAATGTGGAACGTGTCAACAGAAATGATAATTCTTGTGATTTTTCTGTTCTTCATTATCAACAGCATGCAATTCATCGGTGCCAGCGAAGAAATGATTAAAGCAGGTCAAGAGCACTATAGCAACTGGTTGTATTACACAATATATGTTTCAGCCCTCCTCGTTATGAACATCCTGTTCATCACATACTCATTCAAAAGAATTAGAAATGGAATACGAGCTAATTAGGACCGTCTTATCCCTATTCTACTTTTCCCTCTTTGGTTTATTCCTCATATGGATAACCGTCACAACCACTATTAGGTCTGTAAAGCTAACGCGAAAAACCAGGCAGCAATATTTGGATCTAATTGAAGAGCAGCTGGAGAGAGCCTCAATGGAAATTCATGATAGTATGTCCTCAAGTGGGATTGAGCTGGATAGAATAATCTCTAAATCCAGCCTAACAGATTATGAGAAGAAAAGGTTTCATGATGTTTTATCACGTCTTAAAGTTGATGTGTCTATTGCTAATGAATCCATATACCCTAGGGGATTGCTCCTAGATGACTTCAAGTCTAGTTTGGAGGATTTGTTCAAGTTCATCACAGATCAAGAAGTTGAGTTTGAATTTGAATCGGACCAAATAGACCAGATGCCAACCGAGCATCAAATACACTTATACAGGATAGTTCAAGAGATTCTAGCTAATGCGGTCCGCCATGAATCTGGGCAACTCTTTAGTGTCTACATTCATGATGTGGACCAGGAAATTAACATTCATATCTCCTACCAAGGGAAACAGAAAAGCAAATCTGAGCTTCTCAAAAACAAAATCTCTAAAGGCAAGTTTGTTGCGTTGTCTAGGTGCAAGAGAATCAAAGCAAAACTCAAGCACAGAACAGGGCAAGACGGCTTTAGCACATACAATATTAATGTCCATTTATGAAGAAGGTACTAATCATTGAAGATCATGATTCCGCTATTATCACTATTAAGGATGTGCTTAATGAGGTTTTCAACTATGGGGCCGAATTTGTAGTCCACAAGACTTTTAATAAACATCTAATTGAAAAAGAAATTGAGGAGCACGGCTATGAGTTTGCTTCCTTGGACCTGTTCCTAAGTGGCCGCAGTAAAAATTTCTCTTCAATTGAGCTATGCCAAAAACACAACATCCCCTGTGTAGTGTTTTCAGCTAACACTCCAGCCAGTGTCATCAAGGCATCTATTAATCACGGTGCTTCTGGGTATGTGTGTAAAACAAGCTCAAACTGGGAATACCAAAGAGTGGTTCAGGCTATTATTGACAACATTGAAACCCCTATCTATTGTAATAATGCTGAGAAAGCCATTAGTAACCAAACTAGAGATGACGCAAATCTTGAAACAATGCCTGAACTCTCAGGTAGACAAGAACAAATTCTCAAACTATTCATTGCAGGTATGAGCGCAAAAGAAATATCAAAAGAACTTGGTATCTCCATTCATGGTGTGAACAAACATCGAAGCAACATGAAAAGGGAAAATGGTTGTAGCCTAAATGAGCTTATAGAGAGGTTTGAGTTTTGGGATTATAAGTTGTAGCCCTGATCATCCCGTGTCTTTAATGGGGCGCTTGTAGGGTTTGAATTTGAGATTCCCGTTGGTTGGGGTAATTTTATATGTAGACTTCATTGATGACTTTATCCATGAATACACTTAAATCAGTGTCACTTAGCAAAATGTCCAACGTATTGTGAAGTGTCATAAGCTCTTCAATACTGTGGGGAAGGTGCATAGCGTATTGTTTACCCTATAGTAACGCTAAGTAGCCATACGTAATACGCGCTACAGGTGAAATGTTCAAGATTAAGCCTTCTGGTTATTGACTTGAGCTTAGGTGCTCTTTATGTATTAACTCCGGTGTTTTTAGAAGGGTTTAATCAGATTTCAATGTTGTCTGTTCAACATATATTTTGGGCATTAACTTTTCCCCATTACCAATGGACATCATGATACTTTCCTGGCTGAATCAGACTTTAAACGTGCAAAGAGCCTATGCCTAGAAGCCCTTCAAAATGAAAACGAACGACCCTGGATGGGAAACCCTTGGATGGCAAGGCTATTGGAGATAGCGGAATTTGAAGGTGACAAGGATACACAGAAGACAGCTCTTCTTCATCTAATCACTAATGAGGTGGTCCCGGAATTTAGGACAGCGATTTAGAAATTATAAATTGCGAAACTATGAAAAGAACCAAACGCGTATTCAGTTCAGCGTTCAAAGCTGAAGTAGCCCTTGAGGCGATTAAAGGATTAAAAACGGTATCAGAACTGGCTCAGGAGTATGAGCTTCACCCTGCTCAGATCACGCAATGGAAGAAGCATGTAATACCCTTCCCGAAGTTGAACTAAAGTTAGTCTTATAGAGTCTATCGTTTTATAAAAGATTTTGCCCCAAACCTCCCACTAGCATTAACTTCTTCAGGACGTACTTCCAAAATGACATCCACTTCATGGGCATAATGATTTCCACCACGGAAGCGACCATCCTTGGTGGTGTGAAAGATATAGACAAACCCAACTCTAGGGTATTGCTCTTGAAGCTTGATCAAATCCTCAATCTCCAACCCTCCACGAGAAATGGAGTCAATAAACACGAAGTCCAGTCTATCTAGTTTCTTAGGCATTTCAGCTGCAAAAGAGAGCTTACTAGAAATTGCCCCAACACGCTGAATCTTATCCTTAAGTGTATAGCCGAAACCTTCTTCAATGGCCACATAAAGGGTCTTACCGTGGTTCTCTGCTAGGTGTTGAGCGAACTCCAACATCAAGGTGGATTTCCCACTCTTAGGTTGGCCGAATACCATCATGGAGAAACCAACAGAAGGATCACCAATGAGTTCCTTCCATTTTCCAACAAGACCAATGGTTTCAAATTCCATGGAGAGGAGTTGTTCAGAGCTCATCACATCGGGAAGTTTCCCTAGGTATTGAAGATTGTAAGCCAACTCTGGGTCTTCATACTGGGTGTCTTCAATGTAATGTTCCAGGACCTCAATCATCTGCATGATCCTGGGGTGGTACGGGTTGTCCATCTTGATTTTCTTTTCCCCGATCAAGTGAATGGCTTGCTTATGGAGCTTGATCACCTTCTCATCTATATCGGATTTGCCCTGAAGGGGAATGAATCGTTTTAGAAGCTTCACGGCCTCTTTTACGGACTGTGAACCTACGATCTCTTTGTAGTGCGCCTTGAGCTTGGGATCTAGCTCTACGATGAACGATTGAATTTGGTTATCAACTACGATTTCCCATAGCTGATCATGAATCTTTTGGATCTCATCAGCATAGGGTGAGTTCTTACGTATTCTGCGCTCTACCATCGCTTTTTGCAATGAGAACAGCAGCCTTTTGATGCTTTCCTTTGACCTTTGCTTACCGTCCAGCCACAAGAACCTTCGGATGAATCGGATTTCTTCAGAGATCAATGCCACATCACCCATTACTGGCTTAAGTGTAGCACTGCGCTTCTTCCTTTTCTTAGTGGACTTAGCAGGCTTCTTTTGGGCAATAGCCTCGTTAAGCTCACAGAGGTAATGGTCCATCACGGCCTTCACCGTTTTGTTTCCCTTATAGGCTGCCTGAGCATCCTTGAAGGCAGTCAATGCCAAGTCATGCCCTTTGGACAGAGCAGCTGGTAACTGATCAAAATTAACTTGACAGGATTGGTCTATATAGTTAGCTGGTGTAAGAATCATAACTCAGTTGCAAGGTTTAAAGCTGAGTATTCCAATTTGTCTCCTGGCTTTGAGGGCCCAGCAAGGCCTTTCTTCTCTTTACCTCCAGACAGGCCGTTGAGACTCTGCTCTCCATGGTCAGCAAAGCTGTAGTAGCCATCCTTTGTTGCGATAACGTGGTCTAATACCGATATACCAAAGATTTGAGCTGCTTGCTTGAGTTGCTTAGTCATTCTGCGGTCTGCTTCGCTTGGCCTCTTCTGCCCTGAGGGGTGATTATGAGATACTATCATGGCCTTGGAAAGCGTCTTGATGGCCACTGCTAGAATCACTTCAATGTCCACGTTGGTGGAGTTGATCGTTCCCTTAGTGTGGCGATAGTATCCAGTTATGGTATTGCTGTGGTCCATAAACAGCACGATAAAATGCTCCTGGATCTCAAGATCCTTGAACATCACATCACGAATGAATTTGTACGCATCAGCTGAAGAGCGTACTTGCTTGAAGTGCAATTTCTCTTCTTTGAAGGTGATATCTACCTCACGAATCTTAAAGTCCTTCTCCAGCTTCTTGAGTTTCTTATTGAGGGTATCCAACTTCTTAGAGTCTTCCATGACCATTAAGCCGTGGTGCTTTGTAGTGCTGTAATTCTTCATTGTAGTATCTGTATGTGTTGTGAATAGTTGATGGTGGCATCAGGGTTTTTGAGTGCCACACGTTGTTCTAGCTGCCTGGGTGAGAATATCCAAAGCCAAGGCTTCTTTCGTTTGCCTCTATAGACCGTCTGAATCAGCGTGTCCTGGTAGGAAATATTTAGATGCTGGGTATCGTTCACCGCAAAGCCCTCTATCTGGCAGAATTCATCTTCATAGCTAAAGTGCTTTACTAACACCGTGTCAAAGACAGTGGAATCCCTAAGCACCGTCCGCACATTAGTGTGACTTGAGAATGAAGAGGCACTAACAGATTCAACTCTTGAAGGCTTTACCTGTAGTGCTTTTATGTCTTTATGAAGTTCAGGGATAAGCGCTTCTAGTTCCTGATTTTTAAGTTCAAGAACCTGATTTTGGCCCACAATCCGTCCATTGATGTCCAGAACATCTGAGTATTTGACATTGAGCTGTTCATTGGCCACAATGACACGCTGATACCCTGCCAGTGATTTGCTGGCCTTGGAGTAGGTCAGTATCACCAGGGCAAAAAGCAGCACATTGAGCCAGATGGAATATGTCAATACTTTGAATTTCATTACTGTTGCTCAGAAGGTCTTTTAGTCTCTCCCCAGATGTATGAGGTGAGCGTTGTCATTACACCAGTTACAGCGATTGTAGCTACGCTGCTGCTCTCCTTGAATACTGCTACAATAGCCGTGATCATAAGGAATACTAGGACCATAATGGTCAATTTATATCTGGTCTTTGCCGTCATCATTATCATATTCGCATCCAATCGCCGTCAAACACTTCTGAAATCATTTGCCCGAACTCAAAACGTATCCGAGTGTTTCCTGATTGATTTAGCATTGCAGGGTTGCTAACCCAGTAGAGGTACCCACCTGAGATCACAATGGATTGCTGCTCACCCATGAAGGCCTGAGCAGAAGAGAATGTCTTCTGCCCAGATACTTCTTGGGAGGAGGTGGTATCCAGGACACCATCTACTTGCTTAGCTGTGAGCTTAGCCATGGATTACCTCCAATTGTAGGTTACTGAAATGTAGTCCGTTGCCTCAGTCTCGTAAGGCACTGTGAACTCTAGATCTGGACTCCCTGCATTGTAGGTGATACGGTGCACCTGAAGCCCATTAAAGAACACTTGTGGTGTAAAGCCTACAGCAATAGGATGCTCAAGATTAACGATTATCGGTGCATCGGCTCCACCAGAGAGGCCAGTTAAGGTTTCAGTAGTCTGTGTAAAGGCCTCTTCTTTGCCGTTTGCGGTGCTCTGTGCTGTAGCTGCGGCACTCGCTGCTGAATCCGCAGTGGTTTGAGCTGCCGAAGCTGCCGTAGAGGCTGCGTTTGCTGTAGTCTGCGCTGCTGCTGCATCAGTAACGGCCGTTTCTGCTGTAGACTGAGCTGCATTCGCTTTCGTAGTGGCAGTGTTAGCTGTGCTTTGAGCTGCCGAAGCTGCCGAGCTTGCGCTATTAGCCGTAGACAAGGCTGAGCTTGCAGTAGTTGTCGTCGTCGCCAAATCACTCTCTATAGCATCCAAGTCTACCGCTTGGCTTACGCTGATATGCGCCAGCTTGTTCTTTTCAGCATCTGTATAGGCATTCGTATTAGAGTTGCCCTCGTAAGCTGCTTTCACAGCACTAGCAGAAATGGCATTGGTGAAAAGGTCTTCATCAGCAATCTTTTCGAATGTTGATGTTGAGCCGTTGCCATTGGTAATGGCCGTCACCATGTACAAAGCCCATTTGCTATCACCGTCATTGGAGACGAACACGCGGTCTGCAACTTTCAGTCCTGTCAAGGCATCACGCGCTGTAACGGTAGCCACACTGCGTGCGTTTTCAGCACCGGCCACCATAGCGTCTACTTCTGAGCGAGAGTACACACCTAGGTTTGTTCTTGCACTTCCTGCATTGACATCTGAAAGGTTGTTAGATTTCTTGACTACTACGCTGTCTAAGGCTTTAGCCGCGAGGTCACTTACAAGTCCTTGGACCTGCTTCTGTTTGATGAGATTACTCATAGTTCTAGTTGATTAAAGGGTTATGGGGTATTTGATATGTACTTCATCTGTTGGCTCGAGGGCAAATGTCTGATGCCAGATGAGCTCAGTGCCTTCAAAGTGGTACTGCATACCGTGGGTGTAGTCCACGTTGTTAACCGTGAAGAAGGCCGATTCTGGATCTAGGATGGCATGGGGCAACTGGAAACGATCCTGACCACTGGCCTGAACTCTCAAGGGCGTTACCATCCAATCAACCGCAGCAGGCGAGCCGCCTGTGGCAATAGATTGGGCACTTGATATTCTGTACGTGACTTCCCCAATGACAATTTCATCATTGATGGAGTCACCCAGAAGTCCCAATAGGTCTTGGATGCCTAGTGTTTTCTGCTCTCCTCTAAGTGTCTTTATTGTAAAGTTCATTGCGTTGTCTTGTTAGTGCTATGGCTAGTGTTCCTGCTAATAGTGCGCCTACAACCCCTATGATTAAGGGACTAGGCCCACTAGGGATTATGTGCCTGATTACGGATACTTTTTTTTTATCAATTCTGAAATATTGCTGGCTGCCGAGATGATGCCCTTGCGATAGCCTTCACGATTATCACCGTTGTTCTCGCTGATGTAGGGTGAGTAGGCAATAGCCTGAGCATACTGCGTGGTATCACTGCTTACAGCAGATGCAGCTTTGTACTTACTAGTGATAAGCCTGGCAAAGTCGTAAAATGAGTCTTGATCCGTTTGGTACACACGGAACTTGAGCTTGTATTGGTTCTTGCTTACTGAGTACGAACCGTCCCAATAGGCATTGGGCGATCCAGCAGCGGTAATCCCAAAGAAGTTCTTGCGTACTCGTGCTCCATAACTAGAAGCCCAACCGCTTTCAATGGCTGCTTGAGCGAGTATTACCTCTGGGTTCAATCCAAAAGCATCACCTGCCTTTTTAGCTAGCGGATAATAGGTATTTACAAATGCTTCTTTAGTCATCTTATTGCTGGGTTAGAGATTCAGTGCCTATCCATCGGTCTTGTCCATTGGCTGTGCGGATAAGGGTGTATTCATTCAGACCTCCAGTGAGCGCCATTACGGGGTATCCTACCAGCATGTTGGCTGGAATCACCTCTGTTGGCTTAAACTCCTGGTCATAAGCCTGAGTGCTTTCATTGGTCACCATGCGGTGTCCTGAAAGCCCCATCCAGCCCAACATGGATAGTGGCTGCATGGTCATCAATGAAGTGCTGTTCTGAGGGTACTTTTGAAGCAATGCATCCTTTGATGAAAACTGCTCAGTGTACTTGCTTGAGGCACTGATCCAAAGCACCTTGGAAATTCCGTCCTTTTTGTAGGCCACTTCAATAAAGCGTACGCCGTTCTTGGAGTCGTAGTGCTGCTTTCCTGTAGCGTAGCCCACAAACTCACCAGCTTGGGCGGTCTTAAAAATGTTTTTGTTTTCTCCGATCTCATAGAACCGCCCGTGGTAGGAAGCATCTGGAGAGGTGCGCACATAGACAGCTTGGATGGCTACAATGAGCTTCTGAGGAGCTGCGTACGCGCCCTGGGAGGGCAGCCGACCATCATCTACGTTTTTGTTCGCTTGGCCCGAGGCCACTGCCTGTAAGAAGGCATTGAAGTCATTCGTACTGAGTTCTCCCTGTAGGTCCTTGATCAGTTCATCACTGTAGAGGTTGCGGTACGCTAGTGCTACGGTATCTAGGTCTGTTATCTGTTGGGCTACCTGCCAGATGGCATCTTCCTTTGTGCCGTCACCCCACATGAGCCACGAAGCTCCAGAGGGGTTCATAGCACTGCGCAGGCTCATTGCTTGGCGGACTTCAGGGCTTTTGTCTGCCAAAAGTGAGGTCTTGCGCTCTCGGTATTTTTTAAAGATGCGCTTCCCCACGAAATAGCCCAACGTGAGCGAGCCGATTACGACTACACCACGAAGGACTTTTCGCTGAAGGTCAGGAGCGACGGATGGAAGGGAGATATTAGGCTGCATCATAAGAGAGCTTTGATTTTCATTCTGACTACTGGACTTTGAAGTTTTTGAGCAATGCGTAGCAGCTCCTTACCTGAAAAGTGTGGTGCTATGAGCTCCATAGCCTTTGCTTTTTCGTTCGCCTCTATTGCTGTCTTTGCAGCGGTGTCAATGCTTAGTTTCATTGGAAAATGCGTTTTGGTAGAGCGCTGGAATAAGCGCTGGGTTATTCTGTAATTCCAGTACTAGCATGTAGAATGCTGAAAGCTGCTCTTCACTTAGTGCTTCAATAAGAGTTTTAGTAGACTCTAGCACGGTTGTCTGATCGTCCTTTTCTGTTTGTTCACCTGCCAATCCAGAGAGCGCTGGCCCGAGTGAAGTCTTTTCAAGCGCCTTAGCAATACCAGGCAAAAGGTCTCCTGCTACTTTGGAGTAGTACTCCAAGTTGCTTTTAGCTTCCACTTGCGCTTCAAGGGTTTCCACTTGGCCAAGGAGCTCTTCGTTCTTGGCTTTGAGTTCTATCTGTTCTGAGCGTAATCGTTCTAGTTCCTCAACCTGCCTAATCTGCTGAACCTTTTGCTCAACTAATGCCCCAAGGTCACCCTGTGAGGGACCTGATAAAGCAAGTTCAACATGTTGTTGTTCAACCGCAATGGGCTGAATGGGCTTTAGTGATTCAGAATCCTTGTCACTATAAACCTCATACCCGCCTTCCCAAATGCATTCATCGGCTTGATCGTAGAACTGCACGGTTAGGTTATCTGAGTAGGGGTGTCTACCAAACTCACGACTAAGGCTGGTTCTGATGTGGTCACGATCTGTGGTCCATTGGGATATGACCTCGCTGTCGTTGCAGAGTTCCATTACCACTCGCTCAACTACATAGCCTCTTGTTATCTGAGTGGCAATGCGACTTTCAATAAGTTTAGCTACTAATCGTATCCTTTTCATGCTACACTGGATTTTGGAATGATTCGGATAAAGTCAAGGCGATCAAGGACAGCACCTTCAGGCAATTTCACGAGCATCTGACCGGTGAACTCCTGAAGTGTCGCTGGGGCAGTTGTACCCACTTTTAATGCATGAGTTTCACTGATAATCTCAAGTCCATTTGGCAGCTCACCGCTCACCAAGAAATGCCACCCACGGTTTGCTGGAGTGATTTGCTCATTCTCAAGCAATAGCAAGGTGTAGAAGTCCATGTGGTAGTCCTTTACACCTCGTGAGGAGAGCAGCATGTCTATGGTCTGAATGGGATCTGATGTTATCACTCGGTGATTAGGTTAAATGAGATTCGTACTTGGTAAGGTGTGAATGGCTCTTGCTGCCTACCTAGATCGCGGTAAAACCCAGTTACAGGGCTACCACTCACTAGAGGTGTAGAAAGCGGAAGAAGACCAATCCTAGTGGTTGAAACCTGGCGCGTTTGGGCACTCTCATAAGGCACTAATTGGTGGATGGGATGACTTTCTCTGCCGTTAAAGCTGACTGAAAGCTCCCCAAAATCAATCACTGATTCCACCTCAGGAAATAGACCTGTGACTATAGCCTGAAGCCCGAAACACTCCTTGGCTTCACTTGGAAGAACCAGGTCAACAGGAACTATTGCTCCAGCTTGGCTAACCTCCAATACTTGGGTTACTCTTCTTACACTTTTCATTACTTGGCCCTCTTTAACTATCCTGAGTCAGGTGTAGAATTATGCGCGCCTCGTAAGGGTAGCCTTCAGCGGTGTTCCCTGCATCTACTAGACGGCCTTCAATGGCTGCACCTCCAGCTTCAATGTGCTCTGGAAAGGCAAAGAATTTTTCGTTCGGGGCTACCTCACGGCCACAGGTGATCAGGCGTACATCGTGATCGTCATCAAAGACCTCCTGGCCTCCAACTTTAAGACCTAATGCAGCGCCTATTTCCTTAATAGGTTCTGGCATCGCTACAAAGATTCCTGCCAAACGATCAAAACTTCTGTCGGTCTCACCCGTAAAGCGTACCGAAGCACCAGGCTCCGATACGTTTACGCGAATGAGTTGATACTTATGACTCTTCATAAGGGGTTAGCTTATGCCTTAGTCACTACGCTACCGCGAAGGATAGCCTTGATGAATGTACCAGCAGGGGCATCAGCGCCCCACTCAAGGTTGAGCTCAATAGCTTTCTGCTCATCAATCATCTTTGGGTTGTCCAAAGTGTAGTGACCTACAGCCACATCTTGGCCAGAGGTGTTGAACAGCTCCAAAGACGCGCCATCAATGATGGTTGTGTTATTGGCAGATAATTCAAACTGACCGTTACGGATGAAGTCCGGAAGGACGTTGAAATTCACATCGTGAGCAGTCTCACCTTCACCGGCCGTTCCGGCTAGCAATGTGATACCGTCCAAAAGGAAGTAGCTTCCTTTCTCCAGCTTACCTGAAGAAAGGTTAGAGATGCCAACAACTTTATTGTCGTCGTCACGAAGCATCTTCTGGCTGCGTGAACCAGCAACAGACTTTACTACATAGAATGCAGCATCGGCTGCTTGCAATTCCCCTTTAGCAAGGCGAGCACGCGTTTCATCAGGAAGTTGACTTACACGACGTTCAAATTGTGCACGTGAGCCACGAGATGGAACAGTGCTACGAGATTGTGTCATAGGACGTAGGATTTGGGGTTTCATTTCAATGAAAGTTTAGGGGTTAGTTACAATGGACCCTTTGGGTCTTAGATGATTTCGAATTCTTCCTCGATGATTACCTCAGGCTCCATGGTCTCCATAGGCAAGTCAACACCTTCTGGATCAATGAATTCTGGAATACCTGGCAGAGATGCGATAGGCTCATACACGCTCATGTCGTTTCCGCTGAGAGCAGGTGCGCCTGCAAGGAGGTTTTTCTTGGTGGCAATCTGTACGGCACTAACCACTCCTGAAGCACCTACGCCTGAAGCCAAAAGCTTCATGTCAGTGTTCTTGAGTTTAGCAGCGCCAAAGATTCCTGCGCCCAATTGGACTGCGGGCTTTACAAATCGCTTTGCATTGATTCCATGGATAGCGGAATCAACTTTCAACGCTCGGTCAATGGCCGAACCGCCCATAGATCCAATGACGAATCCACCAGCGACCATCGCAAGGTTTTTTACCTCGCCCATGATGGCTTTTGAGTTTGTTGCTTTTGGCATGATTAAAGGGGTTTTTGTTTGCGGTTATGAAAGGGTCACTTTTTTGATCTTCGGCTTCTTAGGTCTACCTAGATTGGCATTCTTTTCACATGAGGAGCCGTTTAGGCAGTCACCTCCTGAAAGGGTCTTTTTAGCTGGCTTCTTTCGCATTAAGAAGTAGCCTCCTACAAGCACAACACCTGCTCCAGCTACTATGAGTGTTGAGTTGTTTTTAAAGAAGTTACCTCCAGCACTTGGTGCTGCTGGGATTGCTGAAGCAGCAGTTGAAGGGTATGCGCCAGAATTTGCCTGGGCTCTCATCTCAGCCTCAATACCAGCTTTGGAAGTGTCTGCGTTTTTAGGAATCAACCCAGCATCTTTTAGAATCTTAATCACCGCCACGATTACTGGAGTGGCTGCTGTGATGGCTGCTGCTGTGGTTACTGGCTCAGCACCTAGTTGACCACTGAGACCTTCATCGTTGCCTTTGAGAATGATGTTTCTAAGGGTCTCCTGTTTACCAAAAAGTTTCTTGCTCCAAAGCTTATCCACTTTAAAAAGTGCATCCTGGATACGTCTGTGGGTATCTGGGTCAATTCCTGCACGCTCAGCTTGGGAAGCTGAGGCATAGCCCCACATCAAGTGCTTACGCATTCCGCGCAGGTTCATCTTCAGAGCCAACATCAATCCAGTTCTAGCCAGTGTTGATATTGGATTGTATTTCACTACAGTCTTCAGGGCTTTCTTAGCTCCACGGCCTACCTTCTGTAGACTTTTGAAGAACTTGCCCTCACGGTTGAGTCGGCCAAGGCCTTTACTTTCCTCTAGATCTGCTAGAAAGTCCAATGCTTCTTGTCGCCTTGGGGTGTGCCAATGCTTAATTGCATATTCCAGGGCAGCAATAAACTCATTGGAATAGCCTTCAGGCATAGCCAACAGTGCAGCCTTAGTTTCTAATAAATAGTTATAGACTGCATCGTCTTGAGGATTGTTGATTAGGGGCTGTATGTCGCCAATATGGCTGCCGTGCCATATTTCGCTGAGACCGAGTCTCTCGCTGGCACCGGGCGTCCCAGAAAGGACGGCCACATCAATTCCATTAAGGTTCATAGGGATATCTCGTTTAGTTGAAAAGGGGGTTTCGTAATTGAAGGTTGACAGCACTGGGTCAATCTTGATTAGGCCACTGCCATAAGGCACGACCACATAGACGTGCTGAAAGTACTCGCTACCATCGTACTTGGTGATGCGAAAGCTGTGAGGTATTTCCAAGTTGGTCAGAATGGATGAGCAGAAAATGGCGAAGCAATCGCAGTCAATGCCACTCTTACGGTCTGCCCAGCTCCTTGCGGGTCTGCGCAGCTGCTCTAAGCCTTCTTGATCTAGCTTGTACTGGATGTGGTGGTACAGAAAGTTCCAGATGTTTTCGCTGGTACGCTTAACACTAGGGCTCTTCAGCTTCTTGGCAATGGACTCAGTATCTGAGAGGTATTTCCAGACCACCTTCTTCATGAGCTCCACGGTGTCTGTGACTTCACCGTCCTGAATGATGATTCTATCGTCCTGCTCTGGGTCACTGAAGTACTTATTGTATTCTGATCCAGAGAGGATTTTGCGATACCCACTGGTTATTGAGCCGATATGTAATTGGTTTCGGCTCATACTATGCGCTCAGGGTTGGATTCATAGAGAACACCGTTCACATAGGTCGTGTACTTGTATTCAAGTGGGACGGCAAGGTTTTCTAGTGTACGTTGACCGTCTGGTAGTTCCTGAAACTTAGTGAGCATACCTCCAGCATAGCGAACCAGTGAAGTCCAAGGCAACTGAATCTCTACAGAGTTCAGCATGGATTGGCTCAATGCCTCAATTCTGAAGGTGTTGCGGTTTGGAGGTGTGCTGGCTAAGTGCTGGCCACTGCTGGAGAGTGTAATCACTGGTGAAGTGATGGTGACAGACTTGTTGGTAGGGTTGTCTACCGCTACATCTAGTGCAATGGTAAGTCCGTACCAATTGGTTTTTGAAACACGTGGCCTGAGAATGCGAATGACTGAGTTTTCACTCATCTGCTTTGCGCTGAGCATACGGCTAATCCAGAGCAATGCGCCACCTGCTGCTGTAAAGAGAAGGACCTTGCTCATCGCTTAGGGTTTTTACGACCCAAGAAGCGATCAAGGGTAAGTTTAACTCCGTAGCCTACACTGGCACTGACAAGTGCATAAATGGCAACATCAAGTGCCCCAGCTACTGAAACAGTAGTTGCTGAGGCGTGGTCTGCTGCTGCTTTGAAGAGCCCTCCTAGGAGGCCTGAGGCTGTTGTGGCAATAGAAAGTCCGTGTTCGTTGTGGGGCATAGAATAGAATTCTTAACCCGAAGAAACCATAAGTAGTTATGTCAAAAGTGTTTACACCGGTTATTGATGATTCTTAGTTGAGAATTGTGTTAATACATGGTTTAAAACATCCAGAACCTGAAATCTGATTTTAGATTTCATTCAATTAACTTAATTGGACAAGAAATCAGTTCACAATGAATGGAGATAAAGTATATAGGATGAACCCTAAAATTGGAGTTCTTTTTGGAATCTTTGGAATAGAAGTAAAAACAAAACAAGATTCATATAAGCCAGTATCTAAAGAAGGTATAAAGCCTCCTGAAGTCAACAATTTATATCTAAAGAAGGACGATAAAGAGTCTGTTCGAGTTACCAAAAAAGAAATTGCAGAGGTTGCCAAAGATGCGTTTCAAAAGAATAACCTCCCTATAATTGGTAAACCATCAATGGTTGAAGTCGTGATTAGTATTTCAATTAAACAAAGTAGGTTTGAGCAAGTTGATATAGATAATTTGTCAAAGACGGTACTAGATGGGCTTATTGGCACAGCTTTCGAGGATGATTCGCAAGTTGTAACCCTTTTAGCAAAAAAGCACGCATATGAAGAGAATGCGGTCCTGATTGGAATAACAGATCTAAGTAATGTTAACATGGGCCTTTGTAGTGATACTTGGCTATTCAAACCAGAACAATAAATATGAATACTCAAAATCAAATTGCAGAACAGCACAGAGCCCAGCAAGTAAAATATCGCTACTACCTAATAGCTCTGGCAGTTGCGTGTATAGGATATTCGGTACATTCCACAGTGAACTACACACTTTCCCAGGTCTCAATACTATTAGGTGTATCGGTCCTTTCTTGGGGTGTAAGTGTTTACTGTGGGCTTACTTTTCTCAAATACTCGATGAGCATCCTTTATGCAAATTTTTCGTTGTTTAATATCAGGGATGGTAAGGAGCCTAGCATTGGCAATAACCCTGAGAGGATTAAAATTGGGATAGATGCTGTCCAAGCAGCTATTGAAGAGAATCAAAAGACTTCAGGTGGATATGCAAAATGTCAGGAATATCTTCTTTTAATAGGTGCTGTTTCTTTTCTGCTGTGGCACACAATAGAGTTGTTCAATAAGGGATAAATGCAATAACGCTATGGTTCTCCTAGCGCTTCCACTATTAATTGAACCTGCTTGGGTGTAAGTACCTTGATATACTTTTTGTATCCTGTTTGTTTCAGTGCATTGTGTAAGTCTTTGTTTAGTAGTATCCACTTTCTAAGGGTGTTACTTGCACTGCCTTTTCCAATTGTTGGGTTGTACATCTGAGCTAGTTCTCCAAAGCCCATTGTTCTAATTTCAAATTCTTCTTTCATAGTCGTGTTGGTTGCGAATCAGGAGACGTTTTGTTTTGAACTTGTAATTAGCACTAAGCTTCTACCAGGCGGTAAATTCCAGTTTCCCCGCTACTGGTGCTTATGATCTTGGCATCTCTAAGTGTCTTGATATACTTTCTAGCGGTTCTTTCCTGTACAGGGAGCACATCAGTAAATTCTTTGACTAAGTCTTTGTAGGCGATACTCTGGTTTTCAGTGAAAGCGCTTTTCGCGATACTGATGATTTCATTTTGCCTACGTACGGAAGGGGAGTCACCGTGTTTCTCACCTTTGGTGATATGGGCCTTTAGCTCCTTGTCCCATCCCATGATGTACTGGGGCACATCTAGAGGGCTGCCTTCACGCACTTTTAAGGGTTTGACTACGGAGTACTGAGGGTCGTCATCCTTTTCAATAGAGATGATTCCTGCTGCCTTACGCTGCACCTCAGAGCCCAGGTGTCCACGGAGCTTGTAGCCACTAGGGCTTAGGTGAAGGACTCCAACAATGCAGGTCTTGTAGATTCCAGCAAGCCTAAAGAGCTCATCTATGAGTCCTACTGCGGAGTCCTCATCATTTACACCAGTCATTAGATCAGCAATACCGTCTATGATAACCATGTGGATACCGCCCATCTCATAGTAAAACTTGTCCATAGACTGAAGGATGCTGGTTAGGCGGTCCTTTCTATCCATTCCAACAAGTCCGTAAGTCTTGAACCACTTAGGAGGAGTTTCTGCATCGGCACGTTTTAAAATGCGCTTCATGTTCTTAAAAAGCTGCTCTTCTGACTGCTCAGTATCGTAGAACAGGACGGCCCTGCCATCAAGGTTGGGTACTACTTCAGCGCCCAATAGATCAATTTCCTCGAACTCGTCTAGCATTGTACCAGCGAGGAGTGCTCCTAAGTAATTGGATTTACCAGAGCCTTCACTTCCAGTGATGGCCATAATGTTTCCTTCTGTTCCAATGGGCACATCATTAATGGAGATGATGGGTTCAGCAGGCTTTGGTGGATTTAAAAAATCCAACTCAAAGCTCTTGAGCATGCTCATGGTCTCATCATAGAGTCTGTCTAGCATGTCCGTGAAAATCTTGTCTAGATCTCTAGCTGTATTACCCAACCTGAAGAAGTCGCTGATATCCTTTTGGTCTTTTGCGCCACTTAAGGGTAGGGCCAAGGATTTCACATCAAACTCTTTGAGCCGCTCGCGCATGGTATTCATGGACTTGATGCCGGTCTGGTCCATGTCGTACAGCAAGACAATATGCTTAAAACGGAAGGAGAACCTGCGTATAATCTTTTTTGGGATGTTGGCCGTTTCAGAGTTGAAGCAGATGGCATTAAACCCATGTGCTACAAGGCTTAACACATCCTTCTCTCCACCTGTTATAAACAAGAGGTCACCGCGCTGAGGAAGCTGCTCAATGCCAAAGGTGTACCCTTCATGGAGGTTGCCACTGTAGCGAAAGCGGTCCTTTGAATAAGGACGATAGATCTTGACATAGCCTTGTCCAGGATAAGCGAAGATGGGCTCTGAGTCCGTGGACCCTATGCTGTATTCTTTATCGTCTTTGGTAACCCCGCGAAAGGTCTTTACGCTACGAACATTGTACCTCTTAAGCGTATCCATATTCACGCCATACATCAACCAGTACATCTGTTCATCTGGGGTAAAAGCCTTGTACTGCGGTTCTAGAAATCGTTTGCTTACCTCTTCTCTATTCTCAGATATGGTGAGTGGATCCACTTCGCTAGCTTTTTTAATAGTGTTTGGATATCGGTTGGTCAGTTCACGCACCTTGTCCTTGTTGCTGGATAATCCGAGGCCGAGCTCCCGATTGATGATTTCCATGACATCAATGAAATCCTCTCGGTCAGCCGTGTTTTTATTGAAAATCCAACCGATGAATGAGAAGCAATCGCCTATGTAGTCCAGGTTTCCGTGGTCTACGAAGCTGTAGTTGCCACAGTCCTTTTGACGGTAGACATAGGCGCTGGGCTTAGTGTCGTCATAGAATGGGTTTAAGAATGCCTTTCCAACACCTGGGAAACCAGTGATGTATTTCTTGAATATATCCAACCCGCCATCCGTGGCCGATAAGATTCCTTCCTTGCTCAGCGCCATTAGATCTTCTGGTTTTGGATGCTTAGACTCTTATTCGGACCATTCTCTAACAGCTCTTTGATGTCTCTAAGCTCATAGTAGTCTTTGTTCTTGACAGTCGTGGGTACGAGGTATCCCTGTTGCTTGTAGGTAACAAGGGTTCTCCGTGAGCAACGCATGATTTGCATTGCCTCCTGGGTTGTTACCCATTCCCTGGCAATTTGCCTAGCTGGATCTTGAAGTTTGATGATTTCTTGATGAACCCTTTCAATCTTTTCTAAGAGGTTCTTGTAGGCCTGCTTTTCCATCGTGATTATTTCCATAGTTGCGGTGATGTTTTGTACACCACAATGCTAGGGAGACACGGCGAGAAAAATTGGTAACTTACTAGTAACTAACCAAAAATATATTTTTAAATCTTTGATAATCAGGGTCTTTCTTTAGCTGCTTTTTCAAAGCCTAAAGTAAGTTTATCCAAGAACGGTGTGATTGAATTCTGCCTAACTACAAGTTTTGACATGATTTGCTCAAAGTCATGACAGTCAAACCCAAAAACGTCTCCCCACTTGAGCATGAACGCCTTTCTTGTCTCCTCCTCAGAAAGTCTACAGGCGTCAATGGCCATGCCTAATTCTACAACAGCATACTTTTTAATATTATGCTTGAAGGCAGCGCCTTTGGACCGTTTGACCGGGGGTGAGAAATCGTGAGACCTATAGTATTTCCATTGTTTATCCAGGCACTTTTTTAGCTTTCGGCAGTAACGTTGTTGAAGTTTGACAAATAGCAGTGTTTTTTTTTCACATCTTCAATGTCAACCTGCTGAAGTTCCTCCCACTCTTTGGCTTGAATTTTTGCATGCGATAGGGATATATCCTCTCCAACATGCTTGAACGCTTGTTTGAGCTCTTCCACGGCAATTCTTACTTCAACAAGTAGTCTTTCAAGCGTTACACTGCAAGATTCTTGAAGAGTGAATTTGAGCTTATCTATATTGCTGGTGTAAATCCCATCGAGGAATTGCTCATAGGTGATTAGGGAAGCGTGACCATTGAATTCCATGGGCGACTCATAGCTAAAGTCTAGTATTCCATGTAGGTTTTCGCAAGGATTAGCTGAGATATTGATATCGGCCCGACGTAGCTCTTTGACAAGTTCATCAATTGGCAGTGTGTTGGTCATTATAAATTAGTTTATGATTTAATGTGGAAAGGTCTATTGATTTCCTCATTATATAGAATGACGCCTAAGAGCAAGTTTTCACACTTTCTGGCCAGGTGGCCCAATCGGCCGCGGAGGATATTTCGTCTAATTGCTTAAGTTAATCGGGTAAAAATGGCTTTTTTGACTTGTTGTTCAATTTCCGCCTCAGGACTATCGTAATGTCCATTGTGATTGTCGATATACATCTAAGATGCTCTTGTAGATTTGGATTGCGCCTACTGTTATCGCGATAGGGTTGTTCGGAATACTCCAAACACACGTTTGGAATCACGTGTAATTCCAGAATCCTAGTGTTTTCAATACCTACACTTAAAGATCAAAGTGAAATTTTGATCTCAAAGTATAGAAGGGTAGTGGAATAGATTGACTTGTTCTGCTCTGGAGCGCTCTGATATCACCCTGGTAAGGCACGCGGCATCCTATCTATATAGGAATGCCGCGTGCCCTACCTAAAGAGATATGATACGAAACTGATAATCAGCGTGTTAAAATAAAATCGAGAAAAAAAAGATAAAGAGGCAATGTCGCCTTGCACATGGATTGCGTCGTTTTGCGTAAAATCTTACCTTGCAATTTAACGCAAAGGGACGCAGTTTCTGAGAAGTCTCCATCAGGCATGCTGAGTCCCCAAATCGTACACCAAGTGTGCAAGTGCGCTCTAAAAACGCTGGGGAACAGCATATTGCCGATATGAGTTGTGGTGATGGACGGAATCGAACCG
>DMRV01000163.1 GCA_003456455.1 Flavobacteriales bacterium | reverse complement strand
CTTGGAAGTTTCCACTTTTAGACGAAAATGGCTGAATCAACGACCAATCGACAAACGGACAGTCTTCTATTTTATGCCTGTTTCAGTTCGAAAACTCAATTTACTACCTTTGCGAGCCGAAATTCGAAGGCAGATGACATTTAGCAAATACGTGCGTTTGGCGCTCATTCCTATTCTTTGGTAAAACACTTCGTCATACTGTCCCTCGTTCTATTTGGTTTCGCCTCACATGCGCAGGAAGGTAAGCTTGTGCTTAACGGCAACGTGACTAAAGAAGGTCAGCCGCTTGGAGAAGCAGAAGTGAAAATCTTCCGTTTAGATGGCGGACTGAAGTATTCGTACGCCAATAACACGGGGAAATTCGTTGCGTCACTTGATTTGAATTCTGAATATGTAGTAAGTGTTTCGGAGAAAGGTTATGCTACACGAACCATCACAGTGGTAACTAAAGTTCCCGCAGGCGTAGGTGGCGAACACTCCCAAACCGTAACGCTCGATTTGCAGCGCATGCGCACAGATAACAAGGGAAATTCTGTGCGAGAAGAAACCGCTGGCGGTGTTATGTTTAACGAAGGAACACGCTCGTTTGTAACTGTTACGCGAGATATTAGCCGTATTGAAGAAGAAAAAGCCGCAGCTGCCGAGGCGGCTAAACTTCGCGAAGCGATTCGTCTGAAAGCACTTGCAGAAGCAAGGGAAAGAGCCAGGTTGGATTCTATTGTCCGTGCAAGAGAACAGTTTATTGCAGATTCTATTGCCAATTGGGCTAGAATGCAGGAAGAATTGAAAGCTGCACGAGAACAAGCAGTTCAAGATTCGCTTGCTGCCGTGGCTGCGCACCTCGCCAAAATAAAAGCTGAAAGAGCCAAGGACAGAGAAAATGAATTAAGTACTGAGGCACAAAAACTTGAGGAGCTTGCTGCTGCTGAACGTGAAAGAAAACGTTTAGCTGCGCTGGAAGCCGCTAAAGCCGATTCCATCAAGAATGCTGAATTAGCGGCAATGGACGCCTTGGCAGCCGCTGATAAGGCCAAAAAGGATTCGATTGCCGAGGCCAAACGACTTCGCGAGTTGGCGGAGCAAGCCAAGCAAGATTCGATTTTAGCTGCGCGAGATGCAGATAAACTAGCCCTTCAGCAGGAAAAAGAAGCGGAGCGATTAAGAAAACTATCGGAGAAAGATGCAGCCGCTGCAGCAAAGGAGGCCGAAAAATTGGAGAAAGAGCAACAATTAGCTTTGGCAAATGCAAAAGACCAAGCGGCCCGAGATTCTATTAATGCAGCGAAAGAAGCAGAACGCCAAGCAGCAGAACTAGCCAAACAATTGGAAGCACAGCGTAAACAGGCTGAGTCAGATTCCATTGCAGCGGCAAAAGAGGCAGATAAATTAGAACGCGAACGACTAGCTCAAATTGAAGCCGCTGCTCGCCAAGCAGAAAAAGATTCTATTGCCACAGCCAAAGAATCAGCGCGCCAAGCCGCTGAATTAACTAAAGAACTGGAAAGACAGCGCAAACAGGCTGTTTCCGATTCCATTGCTGCGGCTAAAGAGACCCTGAGATTGGCCGAGGAAGCCGCCCGTTTGGTGGAAGAAGCGAATAAAAAGGCAGAACTCGATTCCATCACGGAAGCAAAAAAACAAGAAGTCTTGGCTGAACAAGCCCGAATGGATTCCATTACTACGGCAAGAGAAGAAGCAAGAGTTGAGCGATTACGACAACAAGAAGAAGAAGTACGCCAAGAAAAAGCTAGAATAGATTCAATTGCTTCAGCAAAAGAAGCCGCCAAGCAAGCAGAAATTGCCCGTGTTCGTGAACAGCGGAAGGAAAACACGTTGGTTATAAGCGTTGAGTCTAGCGCTTCAAACACTACCACCACCGCGGTTGCAGATATTTATGGTATAAAAACCACTTACAAGAAAATCGTACACAGTTGGGGCGATGTCTTCTATTATAAGGGGACTGCGATTATCACAGATGCCCTTTATAAGACGGAGATGGAAAACGCTCGTAATGAGGTAAACCCGGAGAATATTACCGAGCCGTAAGACCTACTCGCTGTCCTAGGAATGTGTTCCTATCCACTCAAGAATCATCTTGAAAACCTTCGCTCGATTCTCTTCTGATTCGTTATGAGATTCGTGATAAAACCCGTCCAAAGATTTAAAAGTCGTGTCTCCTCCCGCTTTGTCAACAAACGATTTCGAAGCATCATGAGATGTTAGAGAATCGGCTGTTCCGTGATAAAGAAGCACTGGCGTTTTAAGCTCAGCTGCATGCTCCAATGCCCATTCCCCAGCTTCGTGCACACCAACAAAAAAACCAGTGCTGATTTTATCGTGCACTAGGCTGTCATCAACATATCGTTGCACTTCTTTCGGGTCTCGGGAAATTGCCTTTACATCTAATTTACTTGCCTGAACCAATCCGGGTAAAAGCCCACTTACCAGTTTAGCCAACTTCACTTGAATAGCAGGCGGATCAAAAGCCAGTTTTAACCATGGTGCTGAAACAATTGCGCCATTAATCTTAGGGTTTCTTCGTAGCAAGTAATTGAGTAACACGTTTCCTCCCATGCTATGTCCAAACAGAAACATTGGCTTTGCAGGAGCGAGTTCTACCATTTTAGAAGTGAGCTCACCAACGCAGCCTAAAAGCATATCATAATCGGACACATGACCGCGTTTTCCTTCCGTTCGTCCATGTCCAAACTGGTCGTATGCAACCACCGAAATACCTGCATTGTTTAGAGCATCAACCACATAATTATAACGGCCAGAATGTTCTCCCATTCCGTGAATGATACCGACCACTGCTTTCGGGCTTTCTACCAACCATGATTGGCCAAAAACGTTACTTCCAGTCTTCGATTTCCAAGTGTATTCGTGATGCTCCATTTGCTCTGATTTGATTCCAAATATAGGGTAATCCATCGTGCCTGATTCTTCTATCTTTGACCGAACGCCTTGCCATGAAAAAAGCACTTAAACTCCTACTCTTCCTCTTTCTTGCTTCTCTACTTTGGGTTGGAGGAAATCTCATTTACGGAACTCTTACCGACTTCAAACCGCCTCAAGAAGAGGCTCTTAAAATAGACGCAGTTAATGCCCAAAGACCAGACAGTATCATCCAAATTTTCAATTGGAATATTGGTTACTGCGGTTTGGGCGAAGAGAGCGATTTCTTCTACGATGGCGGCTCCACAGTCCGAATGGATGAATCAATTGTTCAGAAGAATTTGAATGGTGTAATGAACACATTGAAGTATTATGATGAAGCTGACATCATTCTTCTGCAAGAAGTCGATACACTTTCTAAACGAAGTTGGGAGCTGAATGAATATCATGATATAGGTTCAATTTTACCTGACCACAACAGCTCTTTTACGCTCAATTATAATGTCAATTTTATTCCGATTCCACTAACAAACCCAATGGGTAAAGTGATGGGTGGACTTGCCACTTACAATCGTTTTACGGTTACAAATGCAACACGTCATCAATTTCCATCAAGCTATGCTTGGCCCAACAGTATTTACTTCTTAGACCGTTGTTTCCTAGTAAATCGAATGCCTTACAATGATGTGGAACTCGTTGTCATCAATACCCATAATTCCGCTTATGACGATGGCTCAATGAAAAAGGCTGAGATGGATTTCATGAAAGAATTTCTTGTTGCTGAAGAGGAAAAAGGCAATTACGTTATTGTTGGTGGCGATTGGAATCAGCACGCGCCTGGCAATGGAGACAGACAGGTTCCGAACGATTTTATCGATGGTTGGAATTGGTTCTATGACACCTCATTCCCCACTAACCGAAACTTGGAAAAAGCCTATGTATCTGGTGAAACCCAAACGCAGGTAATCGACTTTTTTCTTTGCAGTCCAAATGTTGAATTGCAAGAAATCAACGTCATCAATTTAGATTTCAAATTCTCAGATCATCAACCGGTATTAATGACCGTAAAACTCAAATAGCATGGCGAAATATGTTTTAGCACTCGATCAAGGAACTACTAGTTCAAGAGCAATTCTGTTCGATAAGGATGGTTCCATTTTCGCATCTTCTCAGAAAGAATTCACACAGTTTTTCCCGAAGGGTGGTTGGGTAGAACACGACCCAATGGAAATCTGGAGCAGCCAGTTAGAAGTAGCACAAGCTGTGCTGAAAGAAAATGGTGTTTCGGCTAAAGATGTGGCTGCTATCGGAATCACAAATCAGCGTGAAACCACCATTGTTTGGGACAGAAAAACGGGCAAGCCGATTTACAACGCCATTGTTTGGCAAGACAGAAGAACTGCTTCAATTTGCGATAAGCTTAAAGCTGATGGATTGGAAAAAGACATCCGAAACCGAACAGGCTTGGTGGTAGATGCTTACTTCTCTGGAACCAAAATCAAGTGGATTCTCGATAACGTAAAAGGAGCTCGCAAACGTGCCGAAGCTGGCGAACTAGCTTTTGGAACTGTTGATTCTTGGTTGATTTGGAACCTTACTGGGGATGGAACCCACGTTACAGATTACTCGAATGCCTCAAGAACATTGATTTACAACATAAACGAACTGAAGTGGGATAAGAAGTTGCTTAAGGCGATTGATGTCCCTGAATCTGTTCTTCCAGAAGTGAAAGACAGTAGCTCCGTTTATGGGAAAACAGAAAAGTCTCTTTTCGGTGGAGAAATTTCCATTGCAGGAATTGCTGGCGATCAGCAAGCTGCCTTGTTTGGTCAAGCATGTTTTGAACCTGGTATGGCCAAAAACACTTACGGAACTGGATGTTTCATGCTGATGAATACAGGAGATAAACCTGTTAAGTCGAAACAAGGGTTGTTGACCACGATTGCGTGGGGACTTGACGGAAAAGTAGAATATGCATTGGAAGGAAGCGTTTTCATCGCGGGAGCTGCCATTCAATGGTTACGTGATGGATTAAAGATGATTGATGAATCTCCTGATTCTGAATACTACGCCATGAAGGTTGAGGATACGGATGGTGTTTATGTGGTTCCAGCCTTTGCTGGTCTTGGAGCTCCATATTGGGATATGTATGCACGTGGTGCCATGTTTGGGCTTACACGTGGCACATCGAAACATCATATTATCCGTGCTACACTGGAGTCTTTGGCTTATCAAACCAAAGATGTTCTGGACGCGATGCAGAAGGACTCAAAAATTACTTTGAATGCTTTACGTGTTGATGGCGGTGCTTGCGCGAATGATTTGCTGATGCAGTTCCAATCAGACATTTTGCAA
>DMRV01000187.1 GCA_003456455.1 Flavobacteriales bacterium | reverse complement strand
CCAATATTTCCAGTGATCATTACTAAATCAGCAATCAACTGAACAGTAAAAGTTCCTTGCAAATGCTCTGTCACACCCAAACCATGGAATTCCATGGCTGCCTTAGATGCTGCATAAGCAAGCGCTGCTTCTTTCACTAAACTTTTATCAACCCCAGTAATTTCTGATAACTCATCCATGCTCAGCATCATGATTTCAGACTTCATTTCTTCGTAACCTTCCGTTCGGTTTTCGATGAATTTCGCGTCTTCCATTCCAGCTTCAATAATGTAATACAACATCATGTTCAAGAGTGCAACGTTCGTTCCCGGCTTCAGCTGTAGATGATATGTAGCATATTTTGCCAATTCAATTCTACGAGGGTCAATAACGATGCTTGGAACACCTTTCATCATTCTTTGTTTGATCTTTGCCCCAGTTACCGGATGGGCATCTGTTGGGTTCGCGCCAATTATTAAAAGGAATTGTGCGAAGTCCAAATCGTCAATTGAATTTGTTGCCGCTCCAGTTCCAAATGCGCGTTGCATTCCCAGTGCGGTTGGCGAGTGACAGACACGCGCACAACAGTCAATATTATTAGTTCCAACAACCGCACGAATAAACTTCTGCATTAAGAAATTTTCCTCATTTGGCGTACGAGCCGATGAAATCCCAGCGATCGCATCAGGACCGTTTGAAGTTTTAATTCGGGTTAATTCGCTTGCGATGTGATCGTAAGCCTCATCCCACGTCACTCTTTCAAATTCACCGTTCCTCTTGATCATTGGACTATCCAACCGGTCAGGGTGGTTGTAGAACTTAAAGGCATATCGACCTTTCAAACACGTGTGTCCTCCATTCGCTTTAGCTTCGTAGGGCGCCTGAATACTCAATATTTCACCATTGCTTGTTGACACTTCAAGATTACATCCAACACCACAATATGTACAAACTGTTCTTGTTGTTTCTTCAACATGAACGGCTTTCGATTGAAAGATATCTGAGATCGCAGAGGTTGGACACGCTTGAGAACAAGCACCACAGCTAACGCAATCAGAATCCATAAATGATTGATCTGTTCCTTTCACTATTTTAGTGTCGAACCCGCGACCAGCCATGCTTAAAACAAATTCTCCTTGAACCTCATCACAGGCCCTAACACATCTATAGCAATTGATGCATTTAGATAAATCCGATGTCATATATGGATGGCTTAAATCTTTCGCTCTGTCCAAATGATTTTCACCTGCTGGATACCGAACTTCCCTAATTCCAACTTGCGCAGCAACGTCTTGCAGCTCACAATTTCCGTTTACCTCACACGTCAAACAATCCAAGGGGTGGTCCGTTAGAACCAATTCCATTATATTTTTACGCAATTCTTTAATCGAGTCAGAACTCGGATAAACATACATTCCATCAGTCATAGGAGTGTGACATGAAGCCATAACTTTGGTCTTCCCGTCTTTTTCTAACGCGACGTCCACACTACAAATTCTACATGAGCCAAAAGGATCAAGATTTGGTGAATCGCAAAGTGTTGGTATCAATTTTTCGCCTACAATTCTTC
The DNA here is from genome assembly GCA_003456455.1 of Flavobacteriales bacterium. Taxonomy (GTDB): domain Bacteria; phylum Bacteroidota; class Bacteroidia; order UBA10329; family UBA10329; genus UBA10329. Next base: position 1,316 of record DMRV01000187.1, on the reverse strand, counting down.
TGACGAAACCTAGAATTGTTTCATCATTTTTAAACTGGTGCTCGATGTTGTTTATATATGCTGTGTTGCTCATATTCAATGTCTAATTTGTCTTACTCAAAATATCCTTTCATCTCCTCTTCAAAGTACTCCATTGCGTTTTTTACTGGCAGTGGGATTCCGCCTCCGTGCGCGCATAGAGAACCTTCTTCAAGCGTGCTAAGTAAGTCTTCAAATAATTTTTTACTGATCTTATAATCGGATGTGTTTGCTTTTCTTAAAAGTTCATGCCCTCTCTTAGTTCCTAAACGACAAGGGAAACATTTTCCACAGCTTTCGTAAGCTGCAAAGTCGAATAAATGCTCTAAGAAATCAATCATTGGCATTGATTCAGGAATACAAATCACAGAAGCGTGACCCATCAAGAATCCGTTTTCTGCAAATGATTCGAAATCTAAATTAAGGTCATTTATTTTGGAAACTGGAACTAACCCCCCAAGTGGTCCGCCAATTTGCATAGCCTTTACTGGCAATTTAAATCCGCCTCCCATTTCGTTGATTACCGTTGACATTGGAGTTCCCATTTCCACCTCATAAATCCCAGGCTTATTGAAGAAGCTGTCCAAACAAACCAGTTTAGTCCCAGATGACCTGTCGGTTCCAATGGCTTTCCATGCCGCACCACCTTGTTCAATAATATAATGTAAACTTGCTAAAGTTTCAACGTTGTTTACGATTGTTGGCTTATTGAACAACCCTTGTTCAGCTGGGTATGGTGGCCGAACTCGAACTTCAGGGCGTTGACCTTCAATGGAATTAATCAAAGCTGTTTCTTCCCCGCAGATGTAAGAGCCTTGGGCTCGAATCACCTTGAAATCAAAGTCGAATCCGCTGCCGTCAATGTCTTTCCCAATCAATCCAGCTGCTCTCAAAAGCTCAATCTCTCTTTCGATGATGGTTGCCGAGTCTGGGTATTCTGCACGGATGTATACAACTCCATGATTCGCGTGCGTTACATATCCTGCGATTAGCATTCCACATAAAACAGAGTGTGGTCTTTGTTCCATTAAGTAGCGATCTGAGTATGCACCGGGATCACCTTCATCCGCATTGCAAATAATAAATTTCGTTTCGCTTTCAACACTTCTGCAGAAACCAAGTTTTAATCCCATTGGGAAACCAGCTCCACCGCGTCCTCTAACATTTGAAAGTTTAATCTCTTCTAAAACTTCAGCAGAATCACGTTTTAAAGTTGCCTTGAATGAAGCGTAATATTCATCGATTGAGCTAAATTCTTCCGTTAAAATTTTATACTCGAATGACTCAACGTTGTAGGT
>DMRV01000374.1:3838-4403 GCA_003456455.1 Flavobacteriales bacterium | reverse complement strand
AGATAATTAGCTTTGCTTCAAATTTTTAAAAGATGTCGAAGAAAAGACCACTTATCCTTGCAGTAAACGATGACGGAATAACAGCTCCTGGAATTCAGGCAATGGTTGAGGCTGCGCAAGAACTGGCCGAAGTGGTGGTAGTAGCACCAGACAGCCCGCAAAGCGGAATGGGACACGCCATTACTCTAGGTAAACCTTTGCGTTTAAGCAAAGTGGAATACCACGGTGAAAGTCTTGGCTTTCAGTGTAGCGGAACACCTGTGGATTGTGTGAAAATTGCAATGGATAAAATCCTTGACCGCAAACCTGACTTGGTGATTTCTGGGATAAATCATGGAGCAAATCATTCCATCAATGTGATTTACAGCGGAACCATGTCAGCCGCAATGGAAGGCGCAATTGAAGGAATTCCGTCAGTTGGATTTTCGCTTTTGAATTATGCCATGGACGCTGATTTTACCGCATCCAAACACTTCGTGAAGATGATTATTAAGAACATGCTTCATTTTGGAATGCCAACAGGAACGCTATTGAATGTGAACATTCCCGATTTGCCGTTGGAAGA
>DMRV01000374.1:3594-3829 GCA_003456455.1 Flavobacteriales bacterium | reverse complement strand
AAATGGGAAGAAGAATTTGACGAACGAAAGGACCCACATGGCAGAAGATACTATTGGCTTACGGGTGCCTTTGCAAACTATGATAAGGGAGCAGACACGGATGTTTGGGCACTCAATAATGGCTACGTTTCTGCCGTTCCTGTACAATTCGATTTAACAGCACATCATGCCATGCCGCGTTTGAATGATTGGGATTTAGAATGAGCAAAGACAACACTATAATAGGATTGCTTGT
>DMRV01000374.1:0-3502 GCA_003456455.1 Flavobacteriales bacterium | reverse complement strand
CGGTAACCTAGGCGCATTCTTTCTCTTTTATCGATTGAAGCTAGACGTTTCTGCTCGCGGAGTTATCATGGCAACCTTCTTATACGGTCTGGTTATCGTTATCCTGAAATTCTTCGTTTAATGAAGTTCTTCGTCATAGCTGGAGAGGCATCTGGGGATATGCACGGAGCCAATCTTGTCAGGGCAATTTCTGCTCTTAATCCAAAGGCAGAGTTTGAAGGTTTTGGAGGAGACCGACTGAAGAACGCAGGAATGAAAATTCTGCGCTCGTTAGACAAATTGAATTTCATGGGTTTTGTTGAAGTGGTTAAAAACTACCCGACCATTCGCGAGAATTTCAAAGTCTGCAAGCAGGCAATGGAAGACAATAAGCCAGACGCGATTATTCTTATTGATTACCCAGGTTTCAATTTGAGAATGGCGAAATGGGCGAAAAAGCGCGGTATTCGTGTTTTCTATTACATCTCTCCACAAGTTTGGGCTTGGAAAGAAAGTCGGGTAAAGCAGATGAAAAAGAATATTGACCGCTTGATGGTTATTCTTCCGTTTGAGAAAGAATTCTTCGCGAAGCATGGAATGAACGTTGATTTTGTGGGTCATCCGTTAATCGATGAGATTGAGAATAGACGTCAGAATTCAGACATCAGAAGAGAGAATGTAATTACGCTGTTGCCTGGTTCTCGAGAGCAAGAAATCAAACATATTTTGCCAGAAATGCTAAACATTCAGGAACAGTTTCCTGAATATCATTTTATCATTGGCAAAGCACCAGGGAAGACTGCAGGGTTTTACCAAACACATTTCAATTTGGGTAATGCTGTGGTTTCTGATGAAGGAACGTACAAATTACTGTCACGTTCAAAAGCTGCGTTGGTTGGCTCAGGAACGGCAACCTTAGAAACCGCGCTATTAAAAGTGCCTCAAGTTGTTTGCTACAAAGCAAATGGTGTTTCAGTTAAGATTGCGAGAGCTTTAATCAAAGTTCCATACATCTCATTGGTAAACCTGATTTTAGATAAGCCAGCAGTAAAAGAGTTGATTCAGGCTGAACTCAATTCAAATTCTATTGTTTCTGAATTGAAAGTGCTGCTCGAAAACAAAGAGACTATAGAAAACATGCAGAGCGATTACCAAGCGTTATGGAATAAACTTGGCGGAATTGGGGCATCTGAAGCAGCAGCTGACTTGATAGTTTCCGACCTTTCAAATTAAGAACCCGTTATATTTGAAACTATGAAAGAAGTACAGTTCAGAGAAGCACTACGTGAAGCAATGAGTGAGGAAATGCGAAGAGACGACACAGTCTTTTTGATGGGTGAGGAGGTGGCTGAATACAATGGCGCTTACAAAGTGAGTCAGGGAATGCTAGATGAGTTTGGAGATAAGCGGGTTATTGACACGCCAATTGCTGAGCTGGGTTTTTCTGGAATTGCCGTTGGTGCCGCAATGAATGGGCTTCGTCCGATTGTGGAGTTTATGACTTTCAATTTTTCTCTTGTTGCCATTGACCAAGTGATTAATTCTGCGGCCAAAATGCTCCATATGTCTGCTGGTCAGTTTGGTGCTCCAATGGTTTTTCGTGGGGCAACTGGTTCTGCCGGACAATTAGGTGCGCAGCACTCACAAGCATTTGAAAGTTGGTATGCGAACTGCCCTGGATTGAAGGTGGTTGTTCCTTCAAATCCAGCTGATGCAAAAGGATTGTTGAAATCTGCTATTCGAGATAATGACCCTGTCATTTTTATGGAAAGCGAGCAGATGTATGGCGATAAAGGAATGATTCCTGAAGGAGAATATTTGATTCCAATCGGCAAGGCTGATGTAGTGCGAAAAGGAACAGATGTAACCATCGTTTCTTTTGGTAAGATTATGAAGGTGGCGAACGCGGCCGCTGAAGAATTGGCAAAGGAGGGCATTGAGGCGGAGGTTATTGACCTTAGAACTGTTCGTCCTATTGATTATCCAACCATCATTGAGTCAGTTAAAAAGACCAACCGAATGGTGATTGTAGAAGAAGCTTGGCCGCTGGCTTCTATTGCTTCAGAACTGACTTATGCGGTTCAGAAAGATGCATTTGATTACATGGATGCTCCTGTAAAACGTATTACGTGTAAAGACACTCCTTTGGCTTATGCTCCGGCTTTTGTAGAAGAGTGGTTGCCGAATGTTGCCGATACAGTTTCGGCTGTTAAAGATGTGTTGTACGTGAAGTGATTTTTATATGAATGCGTCTTGAAATCACAAACCCATTTTCATTTCTAACGCCTAGCAGTAACTTTGAACTAGATTTAAAACAAAAATATGCTTGACCCAAAGATTGAAAAATTACTAAATCATCAGATTGAACTAGAGTTCGAATCTTCTCAATACTATTTATCTATGGCTTCGTGGGCCGAGAAAGCAGGGATGAATGGTGTGAGTTCGTTTTTATACACACAGGCTGATGAAGAGCGAGAGCACATGCTAAAATTGTTTCATTTCATCAATGACCGTGGTGGACATGCGTTGGTTCCTACAATTGGAGCTCCTCCAAAGGAATACAATGGCGCTCGTGAGATTTTTACCAAGATTTTGCAGCATGAGCAAATTGTTACTAAGGAGATTAATGACCTAGTGGATACGTGCTTGAAAGTGAAGGATTACACTACACACAATTTCTTGCAGTGGTATGTGGCTGAACAAATTGAGGAAGAACGACAGGCGCAAACTCTAATTGATAAGCTTGACCTTATTGGTACAGACAAAGGTGGTCTTTACTTGTTCGATCGCGATTTAGAGAGCTTTATTCCATCGTCTGACAGCGGTAAATAATCTTTACGTTTCTTATTTCTATGACAAACTCAAATTCGATGGGTGTGATTTTTCAATTGATGTTATCGGTTGTATTGTTTGCGTGCGGAAGTACTTCTAGCGAGCCTGAAAACAACGAGACATTAAATCAAACTCCCGAAGAGGTCGTTGACGGCAAGTTGAGTCTGGAGGTTAGCATTAAAGGAGCTTCAAACGACTTAGCAAAATTGTTAGGTGTGTTTGGAAATCAGAATTTTATTGCGGACTCTGCCAGAAGCGATGCTAACGGGAAGTTCGTGTTTGATGCTGATACGCTATTGCCTTCGGGCTTTTATTATCTGATGTTGGGTTCGGATAACAGCTATTTTCAGTTGGTTTTGGATAAGGATCAGGAATTCAAGCTAGAAGCCACAAAAGGAGACTATGTAAACTCCATGAGAGTTGAAGGTTGTTTAGACAACGAGCTTCTTTACAAGAATTTAAAGTTTGAAGCTGAGTTTGGAACGAGACTTCAGCCAGTAAACAAGCAGTTGGCTGCTTTGAGTGAAGGAACTGCTGAGTATAACGGGGTAAAAGCAAAGCAAGAAGCTTTGATAAAGGAGCGTGTAGATCATGTGCAATGGTTTTCGAATAATCATCCGAATGCGTTTTTTACCAAGTTTAAAATGTCGGGTCAGAACCCTGATTTGACTTACCCGAAATTGCCAAGTGG
>DMRV01000335.1:11792-12361 GCA_003456455.1 Flavobacteriales bacterium | reverse complement strand
TCATCGTCACCAGAAGCCACATGTCTGTGCTTAACAAACCCTTTGGTCTTAAAGAATAAATTCTTCTTATAAGCCAAGTTTCGACCAACTCCCATGTAAGGCTTTCCCGCCAGCGCATAAGACATGTACTGCATAGCAATATGAACCGATTCGTATCTATATAGTTTGTTGAAAATTCCTGACCGTTTTTCAAAACCACCGAAGCCAAGCACAATCTCTTTCTCGTTTGAAAACCCGGAACTAATATGCTTCAACCAATTCTTTGATTTTGGTCTGCAATCTGCATCTGTGAATACAAGGTTGTCGTGCTTCGCACCTTTTATCCCTAGAGAAATAGCAAACTTTTTACCCCGAATTCTCGCATTTTCTTTACTAAGATTAATAACTCGAAGGTGAGAGTATTTCACCTGCCATGCCTGAAGCAGCAAGTCTGTTTCATCTAACGAGTGGTCGTTAACTACTATCACTTCAAACTCAGGATAATCCTGTTCCAGTATATTCTGAAGATGCTTTTTCAGGTTATCCTCTTCATTCCAAGCACAGATAATGACGGAAACTGGCTCAAACTT
>DMRV01000335.1:10937-11742 GCA_003456455.1 Flavobacteriales bacterium | reverse complement strand
AGTCGGAAATGGTTTGCATCGGTGGCAAAACTAACCAACCGCTGAAGCGCATTTAAGTACATTTGGGCGATTTTATGAACATGGGACTTACGTTTAATCTTACTCACACCGACCCCGAATCGAAAGCTCGAAGAGGGCAGATTACAACCGACCATGGCGTGATTGAAACACCCATATTCATGCCTGTTGGCACACTTGGCACCGTTAAAGGTGTTCATCAACATGAATTGGTGAACGAGATTAAGGCTGAGGTCATCCTCGGAAACACCTATCACCTGTACCTGCGCCCAAAGATGGAGGTGCTTGAAAAAGTGGGAGGACTTCATAAATTCATGAATTGGGACAAACCAATTCTTACCGATAGTGGCGGATATCAGGTCTACTCATTAGCACACAAGCGAAAAATCACCGAAGAGGGAGTAACGTTTGCATCTCATATTGATGGTTCTAAGCACTTTTTTAGCCCTGAAACATCCATGAATATTCAGCGAAGCATTGGTGCCGACATCATCATGGCATTTGACGAATGCACACCATATCCATGCGATTACGAGTATGCTAAGAATTCGTTGGCGATGACTCACCGCTGGCTGAAACGCTGCTGCGACCATGTTGATGCAACGGAATCGAAATACGGTCATCATCAATCTCTTTTCCCGATTGTACAAGGTTCAACGTATAAGGATTTGCGGATTGCAAGTGCTGAGAAAATCGCTTCGTTTGAACGGGAAGGAAATGCCATTGGTGGATTGAGCGTAGGTGAGCCAGACGAGGAAATGTACGCCATGACCGAAGTGGTTTGCGA
>DMRV01000335.1:5349-10864 GCA_003456455.1 Flavobacteriales bacterium | reverse complement strand
GATATGTTTGACTGTGTGCTACCTACAAGAAATGCTCGTCATGGTATGATTTACACTTGGGATGGCATTATAAACATCAAGAATAAGAAGTGGGAAATGGATTTTTCTCCACTCGACCCAAAAGGAACCAGTTCTGTTGATGCTGTATACAGCCGCGCCTATGTGCGGCACTTATTTGCCTGTAAAGAATTGCTTGGACCACAAATTACAAGCATCCACAATTTGGCGTTCTATTTAGAGTTGATGCGTCACGCACGGCTTCATATTGAAGCTGGAGACTACAGAAAATGGAAAGACCAGATCGTTCCAAAACTTCTTACCCGACTCTAATTTAGCGTGTTTACTCGGCTAGATAGATACATTTTAAAGCAGTTCCTCGGAACGTTTTTCTTCACCATTGGGCTCATCATTTGTATTACAATGGTGTTTGACCTCTCGGAGAAGATTGACAATTTCATTGAGCATAAACTGTCTATGTGGACAGTTCTCAGCGAATACTATATCTATTTCATACCGTATTTCGCCAACCTGTTCAGTCCTCTTTTCATTTTTGTAGCTGTTATTCTATTCACATCAAGAATGGCCTATCGTTCAGAAATTGTTGCCATTCTCAGTTCAGGTGTTAGCTTTTATAGGATGATGGTGCCCTATTTGATAGGCGCCACAGTTCTAGCCACTACCAGCCTTTGCCTAAACCATTTTATAATTCCAAAGGCCAACGAGCAGCGCATTTTATTCGAGAACGCCTACATCAATCGACCTTGGAAGTTTTATGGTCGAAATCAACACTATCAGGTAGAGCCTGGCACCTTCATTTACTTCGATTCGTACAGCGCAGAACGCATGACTGGTTACAAATTTGCGCTAGAAAAATTCAAGGATGGAAAATTAACCTACAAGCTTATTTCGGACCATATTGTTTATGACACTTCCATCAAGAAATGGAGTGTGAAGAAATTTTACGAACGTACGTTTGACGGCATCAACGAAATCGTGGTTGAGAAGGAGCAAATGGATACCGTTTTCCCCTTTCTCCCAAAAGACTTCAGTCAGCGTCTCAAAGTAATTGAAGCAATGGATTATTGGCAGCTAAATGATTTTATTGCCATGGAGGAAATGCGTGGTTCAGACTATGTCGATTTTTTCAAAGTAGAACGCGAGAAAAGGACTGCCATGCCCTTCGCTGCCTTTATTCTTACCATTATTGGCGTTAGTCTGGCAAGTAGAAAAGTTCGTGGGGGAATAGGAATGCATATCGGCCTTGGCCTGCTTCTCAGCTTCTCTTACATCCTATTCATGCAAGTGTCTCAGACATTTGCTATTGAAGGAAGCGTAGATGTTAGAACAGCTGTTTGGATACCAAATATTCTTTACCTGATAATGGGGGCGGTTATGCTTTACAAAGCACCGAAGTAAATTACTTCTTCGGCTTATCGGAAACCTTCATGGTTATGGCCGCATTCATTACTTCCACATCAGAAGTATCACGAACGGAAACCATGCAAATCACTTCATCGCACGTATCCCATTCAACTGCACTCAAATCGCAAGTCGCGGTAAGGTCTGTTTTAGCTTTAGCAACGTAATTAACCGTCATTCCTACAGGAATCCACCTTCGATGCTTTGGAATAGATGCTTCCATCAGAATACCACCAGTAAACTCGCACAAGTTGCACATGGCAATGGCATGTACAGTTTTGAGATGATTGTGAACTGCTGGTCGCTTCTTCATGGAAGCCTTCATGTAATTGGTCCGAAGCTCAATTACTCGTGGTTTAATGGTAGTGAAGTAAGGAGCAAACCGTGCTAGAAACCCAGAAAATATGCGGTTTCCGAACGGGACTTTTCTAAGTTTTTCCTGAAGGTCGAGGATTCTGTTCATGCGCTAAAGATAATTACGCATTCTCGAGTAATCCTCAATTCAAATTCCTGAATTCCCTTGGGCTAACTCCTGTTTTAGATTTGAACAGATTACTGAAGTGCTGTGGGTATTCAAACCCCAAAGAGTATCCTATTTCACTCACAGAATTTGAAGAGTTGAGCAAGCTATTTTTTGCTTTGTCAATTATCCGTAAGTGAATATGTTCCTGCGCTGATTTACCTGTTTCCTTTTTCAATAAATCGCTCAGATAATTCGATGACAAGCCTAGTTCTTTGGCACAATATGATACCGTTGGCATTCCGAGATCTTGAACCTCAGCAGAGTCGTAGTAACTTCTTAGCAACCGTTCAAATTTGGATACGACATCAGAATTGAGATTTGTTCTGGTATAGAATTGACGGTCGTAAAATCTAGTACAGTAATCCAACAAAAGTTCAATGTTTGAAATGATGAGGTTCTGGCTATGCTTATCTAAGTTTTGACTGTACTCTTTCTCAATTTTATCGAGAAGGTCTTCAATGGTTTTTCTTTCATCATCAGAAAGATGAAGCGCTTCATTTACCTCATAGTTGAAAAATGAATACTGACTCATCTTATCTGCCAGCTTTGATTTTCGAATCAGATCAGGATGAAAAGCCAACGTCCATCCATCAGTCGTTTCGCTTTCTGATGGTATTTCACCCTCGAAAATCGTAATCTGACCAGGTGAAGTAAATACCAACGTTCCATCTTCGTAATCGTAAGAGTTTTTACCATACGTGAGGTTTCCACAACCCAACTGCTTCAGGGTGACCTGAAAAAGATTGTTGACCACTTTCAGTCCTCGAAAATCAATCACAGGTCGGTAATCTTTCGTCTTTACAATTGAAACCAAAGGGTGCTTTGGCTTTGGAAGGCCCATCGATTGGTGTGCCTGACTAATGGAATCTATGATGTACGATTTCGTCATATCAAAAAGCTAAAAGCGAAGTTATTTCAATTGACCAAGTAACGGCCTTCAAGTACTATATCAATGTGGACGGCTCCTATTATTAAAAGTGTTTTACTGGCTCAATAGTGATTCTAAATAATTTTTAACCGAGACATAAGAAATAGACTCAAGGATTAATAAGCCTAGAAGGTAAATAAGCACACTAAATGTTAATCCTTTCCAAAGTGGCTGACTGATAAAAAATATCAATGCTAAAATCACAAGTATGAGAGCAATACACAGACCCAAGATGGTATTAGGTACATTTTTATTCACCTGCTGCATTCTAACCGCTTCTTGCTTTTTGAACTCCAATTGGTTTGAATTATAGGTTTCAGTTTTTGTTTTCAAAAGCTTGTTTTGGCTCATAATAAAACCTGCAGCGCTAGCCAGTAGTATAATACTTATCACAAAGAAGCCATTTCTTAAGCCCTGAGTAATGGGATTGAGCTGACTAAAGTGAAGCAGTATGTCCATCCCGAGAACCAATATTCCAAAAATAGCTACATGCGTACCTGTGGCTTTCTGAGCAGCAATGTAAATTTCAAAGTGCTTTATGATTTCCATCTGTTCAACATCAATTTCTATTAATTGACATTCAATTCCTTAAACAGTGCGTCAACCGTTATTTTCCCAAGCTCGTCACAAGCTTTAGGACTATCTCCTGAAATAAGCTTTCTATCGATGTGAGTGGCTCCCGTTATTTTGTCATTTATTACCGTAATACCTTCTTTTTCAAGTGCTTCGCACTGAAACCATGGAAGTTGTCCAGGCAAATAGCCTAATGAAGGTGATTGTTTATCAAATTTATCTGGGAAAGCCACCATTTTATATCCACTATAAGGATTCTGTTTGCTGTTTTTGTCTCTTGCAATCATTGCAGCAGGACCATGACATACAGCAACTAGAAATCGGTCAGACTCTTTAATCCATTGAAGTAAAGTGCCAACATTTTCATCTTCAGGAAGACCTAGCATAGAACCATGTCCACCAGGCAGAAAAAGTGCGATGTAATGAGACGCCTCATTTAACTCCTTACTGTCAATCAGCTTTTTTAGCGAAAGTGGTTTACTGAATTTAGACTGATTTTCTCTTCTAAACTTTATTACTGGTTCATCTTTGATAGGCACTGACCACTCTTCAAGAATAGCTGGTTTCCCAGTTGGCGTAACTACTTCAAAATCAAACCCAGCATTTACTAAATGCATTAGCGGGACCATGGTTTCTTGCACGTTATTTCCTGTAGAAAACTGCTTACCGTTGGTCATTTTGAAATAACGCTCTTCAGTGCAAAGCACTAACACCTTCTTTTCACCGGTGTATTTCTTACCACCAAAGTTTGTCGCTTTGTAGCCGCTGACTTTATCTACGCCAAACTTTCTTCCTAGCGGAGAAGGAATATAACCAGAGCCATTTTTTTCTTTTGTGGGGGCAATTCCGAATATCTTTTTAATCATGATGTCTTCATTTTTATTTGTTTCACAAAGGTGTACGGAACAAATTGAGGGCACTAAATGATTTCTCGGAAAGACTAAATGATTTTACCGAATACCACTATTCAGCCCACTTAGTAAAGTCTTGAATTGCATCGAAAGAACTCGGAATTAACGATTGAAGAATGACCAAAAGGCAGGAAAGCTCTTGGCAACCACATCTGGGTTTTCAATCTCCGTTGGAATAATGCTAGAAAGCACAGCCGCACTCATGGCCATTCGATGGTCATTGTAGGTTTTAATACGAGCTTCTTTCACTGAGATTGAACCTGAAACAGTCATGGAATTTCCATCCACAGAAACGGAAATACCTAACTTTTTCAATTCCGTTTTGAGTGCGGACACACGATCGGTTTCTTTTATTCTGAGATTATCCAAGCCTGTGAGTTTGAGTTCTTTCCCGAGCGTTGCTGCTAAAAACGCAAAGGTTTGAGCTAAATCTGGTTGATTTGAAAAATCCAATTCAGATGGAAAGTCAATTTTACCTGAAGAGAAGACTTCTACGCCATTTTCTTTCTGAGTTGATGAAACACCCATTTTCTTGAACCAATCAGCCTGTATAGAATCTCCTTGTGAAGAATCCAGTTTCAACCCTTTAAGCAGCAATTTTGAATTTGGTCTTGCCGCAGCAAGTGCATAGAAATAGGATGCTGCGCTCCAGTCTGCTTCAATTTCCAGTTTTGGAAAATCATATTTTCCTGAAGGAACTAAAATCAAATTTCCCTCACACCTCACCTCAACGCTGCAGTTTCTCAGGCAATCAGCTGTTAATTCTATGTACGGTTTGGAAAGAACTTTTCCGTTCAACCTCAATTGAAGTCCGTTTTCAACCAACGGGCCAATCATCATCAAAGCAGAAATAAACTGACTACTTACTGAAGCCGACATTTCAACTTCTCCTCCTTTCAGCTTTCTTCCTTTGATTTTAAGTGGAGGAAAATCTGCCTTTTCCACGTAATGAATATCTGCACCAAGCAAACGCAGTACCTCGACCAACTCACCAATAGGACGCTGTTTCATCCGTTCATCTCCAGTCAAGACCACTTCTTTTCCTTCTTGAACAGAATAGTAAGCGGTGAGAAAACGCATGGCCGTTCCTGCCATTCCAATATTAATTTCCGAGGAATCCGAGTTCAATGCATTGCGCAACACTTTTACATCTTCAGGAAT
>DMRV01000335.1:0-5284 GCA_003456455.1 Flavobacteriales bacterium | reverse complement strand
ACAAGTTTCATTAGAGAGCTGTATAGAAATTGAACACTTCGTCTAACAATTCTTCGGAAACGGATTGACCTATGACAGCTTCAGAAATACCCTTCAACAATACAAATTGAACATTACCATCGCGGTTTTTCTTATCGTGAATAAGAAGTTTTTTGACAGACTTCCAATCGTCCTCCGATAGAAAAATTCTTGAAAAAATGGAATCAACTGTGGCGGTGATAGACTTCCATTCATCTATGGAAAGACCTACTTCCTGCTGCGAAATCCATGTTTCCATTATCATACCAGCAGCAACTGCTTCTCCATGTAAAACGGGATTTTCAGAATCCAACAAGTGGCTTTCAATTGCATGACCTAATGTGTGTCCAAAATTCAGCTTCTTTCGTTTACCAGCTTCAAACTCATCTCTTTGAACTACATCCATTTTCACCTGAACCGAGCGTGAAATGAGTTCATCTTCATTTCCGTCAATCAAATCAAGAATGGAAATGTCTGAAATGAAAGCATGCTTCAATACTTCTGCCAACCCATTTCGGTACTGGCGGGCTGGTAATGTTTTTAGAAAATTGGAATCAATCAGCACTGCTTCTGCTCGAGAAAATGCTCCAATCATATTTTTTAATCCCCCAAAGTCAACCCCTGTCTTTCCACCGATGGCAGCATCCACCATTCCTAAAAGTGATGTTGGAACGTTTATAAAGCGAATACCGCGCATAAATGTGGAAGCAACAAACCCGCCAAGGTCTGTGACTACTCCTCCGCCCAAATTGAGCAAAACGGTGTTGCGATCTGCTCCTAGTTCAATTAGCGCTGCCCAGACTTTTTCGCAAGTACTGAGTTTCTTGCTTTCCTCCCCTGCAAGAATCTCAATAACGGGAAGATTTTCTGTTTCAGGACATACTTCATGCAGCAATTGGAGACACACTTTTGTATTAGAATCGCAAAGTATTATTGCTCTCTCCTTCGCCAAAAAGTCTTTTAGAAATGTCCATCCTGCATCTTTAAAATAGACCGGGCTCATTCCGTTTCCGTTTTCGCATTCATAACCTCTGTTTGCTGCTGAATGCTCTCTTCGTGAATCGCCTCTAAAAATTTGTGCAGAAACCGCATTGATATCGGTTTTCCTTGAACGTGTGCTTCTCTGTCATTCAGGATTTCATTCCAACGCTGATGCTGAAGAATGGTGATGTTATGTTCTTTCTTGTATTCTCCGATACTTCGGGTGACGGACAAACGTTCTAATAGAAGATCAAGTATATCACGGTCCAAGCCATCTATCGTTGCCCGCAGCTCTTCTAGCTTAGCCTTTACTCCTAGATTAAGAGAGTTCGGGTTTCTCCATACCAACCCTTTGAGGATTGAATCCAACTCTGGCGGAGTAACTTGTTGATCAGCATCGCTCCATGCTTTAGACGGATCTCGGTGAGTCTCTAGCATCAATCCGTCCATATTTAGGTCGATAGCCTTCTGCGCAACCTCTGCCAATAATTGACGGGAACCGCAAATATGACTTGGGTCGCAAATAATAGGAAGGTCGGGCATTCTCCGTTTCAATTCAATTGGAATATTCCAATTCGGGCTGTTACGGAAAGGTGATTTCTGGAAGGTGGAAAATCCGCGATGAATAGCTCCCAAATTTGTTAATCCTACTGATTGTAAACGCTCAATGGCCCCAATCCAAAGCTCTACGTCTGGGTTAACTGGGTTCTTAACTAACACCGGAATATTGGTTCCTGCAAGAGCTTCCGCAATCTCCTGAATCATGAAAGGGTTTACAGTTGTTCGAGCTCCAATCCATAAAACATCAACTTCGCTTTTTAGGGCAATTTCTACGTGATTAGTGCTTGCAACTTCAACAGATATCGGCTTGCCTATTTGCGCACCAGCTTCCTTCAGCCATTTTATTCCGTCTTCGCCAACTCCTTCAAAGCTACCGGGTCTTGTGCGTGGTTTCCAAACCCCTCCTCGAAGAAGGTCTACTTTAAAATTCTTTAGACCATCAGCCGTTTCTAGAACTTGCTCCCTTGTTTCTGCACTACAAGGTCCTGCAATTACAAACGGTCGGTCTTTCTTTTTGAACTCCATCAACCGACTTGTTGGGTTTTATTTCTCAAATAATGGTCTACTAAAACAATGGCGGCCATAGCTTCTACAATAGGAACTGCCCTTGGTACAACACAAGGATCGTGACGACCTTTACCTGCAACGGTAGTTTCGGTTCCTTCTGAGTTGACGCTTTTTTGGTCGCTCATAATAGTGGCAACAGGTTTGAATGCCACGTTGAACGTGATGTTCATTCCGTTAGAAATTCCGCCCTGAACACCTCCACTATTATTCGTTTCTGTGACAATTTTCCCACCTTCAGAAGTAAAGGCATCATTGTGTTCAGAACCTTTCATTTTGGTGGATGCAAAGCCAGAACCAATCTCAAATCCTTTTACTGCATTGATACTGAGCATGGCTTTACCCAAATCTGCATGAAGCTTATCGAACACCGGTTCGCCTAATCCAGCGGGTACATTTTTGACCACACAACTCACAATTCCGCCAACAGTATCGCCTTCTTTTCTAACCGAATTAATCAACTGCTCCATCTCAGAAGAAGCTTCTTCATCTGGACATCGAACTAAACTTTTCTCAACTTCTGCTAAAGAAACCTTCTTATTATCCACCGTTGCATTGATATTGGCAACCGAAGAAACATAGGCAACAATCTCAATTCCCACTTGCCCAAGAAGCATTTTAGCAAAGGAGCCAGCCACCACACGTGCAGCAGTTTCCCGAGCCGATGAGCGCCCACCACCTCTATGGTCGCGATGACCATATTTTGCCTCATACGTGAAATCGGCATGGGAAGGACGAAAAGATTTTTCGAGATGCGCATAGTCCTTGGAACGCGCATCTGCGTTAGGAATTGTAACAGCTATTGGCGATCCTATTGATTTACCTTCAAAAATCCCTGAAAGGATTTGAAAATCTTCCGTTTCCTTTCGTTGCGTTGTAAATTTGGACTGGCCTGGCCGCCTGCGCTGCAAGTCTTGATGAATCAATTCCTCATTAATTTCAATCCCAGCCGGAAACCCATCAATTACAACACCAATAGCTTTACCATGGCTTTCGCCAAAAGTTGTTATTCTAAATAAATCTCCGAAGGAATTTCCAGCCATGGCGAGCAAAGATACTAAGCTACTTTCTTAGGGAACCATGGTATAAATGCATTGGTGGAGGCTATGTAATCTACGTACTTTGGGTTGCCCTTGTATTTCTGTTCCAATAACGCGACCCCAGAAACCTTTACTAAGAAGAAATGCATAACGGCTGGGCCGATAGCGGCCAAGTACCAATAATCTGTAGCTGCCGCAATGATGAAAACAGCCCACCATTGCGTAGCGTCTCCAAAGTAATTCGGATGCCGCGTATACTTCCATACACCCTGACGCATTACAATTCCTTTGTTTTTAGGATTGGCTTTAAATTTTTTCATCTGATAATCTCCCATTGCTTCGAAATAAAACCCGAAAGCCCATACAGCAATTGCCAAATAAACATTCCAGCTCAGTTCTAAAGATTGAGAGAAAATAACGTACAGTGGTGATGCCACAATAAGCATAATTGCACCTTGAAGCATGAACACTTGAAAAAATGCGCGGACAACTACATACTTGCCCCAATCTTTTCTCCATTGAGCATAACGATAATCTTCTCCGTTACCAACGTTTCTACCGTAGATATAACCAGCTAATCGAAATCCCCAAATGGTGATGAGCGTGAGTGCAATTACTTGAGCAACTGTTTGTTCCGATTGCAAAAAACAAGAGAACGCTATAAGTACAAATCCTATTCCCCAACCAATATCTACAATACTGTTGTCCTTTAATCGCTGAGCGATAAGAAACATAACAACCATAAATCCGAAAACGAGAAGTACTGAATTTTGAAGTAGTAACCAGTTCATTTTTTATAAACAACAAAAAGGTCTATTTGATGCGAAAATCCATCATTTTCTTGCCTTCGATGTAAGCTTCTAGCCGATCTCCAGCATTGAGTTTACCAACCCCAGCAGGAGTTCCGGTAAAAACTACATCTCCAATTTTGAACATGAAATACTTTGATGCTTCGCTAATAATTTGGTTTACGTCAAAAATCATATCGCCCGTAAAACCTTTCTGAACAACTGTTCCATTAATATGCAACTCAAAGTTTATCGCGTTTACATCTCCGAAATCTGAAAGCAGCAATGTCTTGCTCATTGGTGCTGAACCATCAAAGCCTTTTGCCTTCTCCCACGGCAGTCCGTTCTCCTTACAATTCTGTTGGATGTCTCGTGCTGTGATGTCGATTCCAATGCCTATTTCCCTGTAATAAGTTGGAGCGAATTTCTCTTGGATGTTTTTCCCCTTCTTATGAATCTTCACATAAATCTCCACTTCATAGTGGACATCGTTTGAAAAGTCTGGGAGATAGAAATCATCGTTGTTCCTAACAACAGCCGAGTCTGGTTTGATAAAAAAAAGCGGTTCTTTAGGAACTGGATTGTTTAGCTCCTTAGCGTGCTCAGCGTAGTTCCGACCAATGCACACAATTTTCATAATAACCCTTTATTGAAAGCGTCAACACGAATTTCCGTTAAAACCTTCTTGGTATAACTAGGAAACTGAGCATCCATCATCCAAGAGTAATAACCCGGATTAGTTTTCAGCACCTCCACAACGCTCTTTCCTTTATTCTTTCCGAAATTGAAAACCGCTTCTCCTTTCTCGTTTTCTACGATGTGACCAGCAAAATCAACCGCTTTACCGCGTCTAGAGAATTCATGAAGCATTTGAACTTCACCTTCCAACTCGTCATACTTCTCAACTTGAGCCAATAAAACCTCCATAGTCGCGCGGGTATCGGCCTCAGCACTATGGGCGTTAGTTAAATCGCCATTGCAATAGAACTTGTAAGCAGCTACCAGCGTGCGTTGCTCTAGCTTGTGAAAGATGTTCTGCACGTCTACTACTTTACGTCCTTTCATCTCGAAATCCTCATCATTTCGTAGGAATTCTTCTACCAATAAAGGCACATCAAACTTGAGACAATTGAACCCAGATAAATCTGCGTTACCAATGAACGTTTTAATCTTTGCTGCAAGTTCTTTGAAGGTCGGCTTGCCAGCTACTTTATCATCTGTAATGCCATGTATGTCCGAACTTCCTTTTGGTATTGGCATACCTGGGTTTACCAATTCGGTAAGCGTTTCTTCCGTTCCGTCAGGATCTAATTTGATGACAGAAATTTCAAC
>DMRV01000442.1 GCA_003456455.1 Flavobacteriales bacterium | reverse complement strand
TTACGAGTTGCTAGAACGACCCGAAAAACCTGATTCTGTCCAAGCATGGAAAGAAGGGAAGACTGGTTATCCGTTAGTAGATGCCTGCATGCGATGCGTGGCTGAAACGGGCTGGATTAACTTCCGAATGCGCGCCATGGTGGTCTCGTTTCTGTGCCATCATATTGATCAAGATTGGAGAACAGGCGTTTATCATCTCGCGAAGCAGTTTCTCGATTATGAGCCTGGCATTCATTACCCGCAATTTCAGATGCAAGCAGGCACAACAGGTATCAATACGGTGAGAATGTATAATCCAGTAAAGCAATCTAAAGACCACGATCCAGATGGTGTTTTCATCAGAAAATGGGTTCCTGAGCTACAGGATGTACCAGCGGAATTCATTCACGAACCGTGGAAGATGACGGAAATGGACAAGGCATTCGGTGCTTTACAACTTGATTACCCCAAGCCTCTTGTTAATCTTGAAAAAAGCGGCAAGATTGCGCGGGCGAAAATCTGGGGACACCGAAAGAATGAACTGGTCAAAAAAGAAAAGCAGCGCATTTTAAGTAGACACGTGAGAAGAAAGACTGATAAGTGAAGAAGAAATCTAACCTTCCCACCAAGATATGTTTGGTATGCGCCAAACCATTTAGTTGGAGAAAGAAATGGGAACGAGACTGGGAAAACGTAAAATACTGTAGCGAGCGTTGCAGACGAAACCGAGAAACTCATGAATGAAATCGTACTGTTATTTCCGCACCAACTTTTTGAAAAACACGAAACGCTAGATTTAGGTTTGCCTGTGTTTTTGGTTGAGGAGTTTTTATTCTTCAAGCAATACAAATTCCATAAGCAGAAGCTCGCATTTCATCGAGCATCCATGAAAGCGCATCAAGCTTTTTTGGAGAGTGCGGGACTGGAAGTTGATTACATAGAGTCGAAAGACGCGCGTTCAGATGTTCGTGTGTTATTACAAGAATTAGCCAGAGGTGGACTTAAGAAAATCCACGTCATCAACCCTACAGATGATTGGTTGTTTAAGCGGGTCAAAGGGAAATGCGATGAGCTCGAAATTGCTCTCGTTGAATACGAATCACCTCTTTTTATTAATAGCTCAAAGGACTTAGCTGGTTTCTTTCGGACCGATAAGAAATCGTTTTTTCAAACCTCATTTTACAAACAGCAGCGCAAGCAACGAGACATTTTAATGGATGGTCCGAATTTACCCACAGGTGGTAAATGGACGTTTGATGTAGACAATCGGAAACCATATCCGAAGGACGAAAAACCGCCTAAGATTGCATTTCCTAAAGCTGATAAATACTGGATTGAGGCTAAAACGTATGTAGAAGAGAACTTCTCAGAAAATTACGGTCAGGTAAGTGCTGAACCATTATATCCATACACGAAACACCAATCCAACGTTTGGCTGCAACAGTTTTTTGAAACAAGATTCCATCAATTTGGAGACTATGAAGATGCGATAGTGAAGGATGCGTCTATTCTGAATCACAGCGTTCTTACTCCAATGATGAATGTTGGCCTGTTAGAACCTTTAGAAATTGTGAATGCAGCTATTGAATATGCAACAAAACACAAGGTTCCTGTCAATTCATTGGAAGGTTTCGTTCGTCAAATTATGGGTTGGCGAGAGTTTATTCGAGGGATGTATGAGTGCAAAGGTGTTCAATCGCGTACCACCAACTTTTGGGGCTTCAAACGTAAAATTCCTAGTTCATTTTATGATGGAACAACTGGAATTATTCCAATCGATGAGACCATTCGAAAAGTGAATGAAACCGGCTATTGTCACCACATTGAGCGTTTAATGATTCTCGGAAATTTCATGCTCCTGTGCGAGTTTGCTCCAGATGAAGTTTACGCGTGGTTTATGGAGTTATTTATAGATGCATACGATTGGGTAATGGTTCCGAATGTGTACGGAATGAGCCAGTTTGCTGATGGCGGATTATTTGCCACCAAACCATACATAAGTGGTTCTAACTATGTTATGAAAATGAGTGATTACCAGAAAGGTGAATGGAACGAGATTTGGGACGGCTTGTTTTGGCGGTTTATTCAAGTTAACCGAGACTTCTTTAGCAAGAATCCTCGATTGAACATGATGGTAAGAACTCTTGATAAAATGAATGCTGAGCGTAAAGAGCGCCTGCTTCAAAAAGCGGAAGGGTTTCTTAAGACTATGTAAGGTTAATTTTCGAGTGATATCTTCTAGAATTGTGGCAGATCCATTGGGTAGTCCGAGTTTACATGTTGAAGAAAGGTAGCTTTAAAAAGCGTTGTACACGTTAGTCTTGGACTATTCAAAAGCGTAAACGAGACCAGCTTTAAAGGATTAAACCCCTTGGGTTGAGAAAGCCTTTATTCCAGTACGCTCAGAGCTAATGATTGCTCTACCGCTCATTTCGATTCAAAGCTGGTTCGGCATATGCCCGGTTGGTTGCAACAAGCGGAACAGGACAACATGAAAATTTCAAAAATGACTGATGCGACCGAAACACAAAGTTTGGTGTCTGAAAACTATGGATGATTGCTAGGACTGCCAGAGATGGTATTTATCATGTATACAGATGACTTAGGTTAGTGTTTTGCGAAGAATTTATTCTCAAAATTGCTTATACGGATAAGTGTGTTTTTTAACCAAATAATTAATGAAGATGAAAAGAATAAGTGCAATTATTTTAGCGATTTTGTTAGCCCACACGGCTTTTTCACAGGAGTACCTAGCCCGCGCGCGTCAGTCAAAAGAATGGGGGTATATTCAGAAGGATGGAAGTTGGTTTATTAATCCACAATTTGAGCACGTTAATAACTTTAGTGAAGGTTTAGCATCTGTTAAATCAGATGGTCTTTGGGGGTTTATTGACAAGAACGGGAGCTTTATCGTCAATCCTCAATTTAATGATGCAAACAATTTTAGTGAAGGATTAGCCTCTATAAAGAAAGAAAAACTGTGGGGTTTTATCGATAAAGAGGGGAATTATGTAATTAACCCTCAATATGAAAACGCTTATGATTTTTCAGAGGGTCTTGTACATGTTCGTGCAAATAAGGAATGGGGTTACATTAACAAGAATGGGAACTACATAATAAATCCACAGTTTGAAAGAGCAGAGCCCTTTAATGATGGAATAGCGCGAGTTAGAGTGAACGGAAGATGGGGTTATATTATCAAGGAGGGTAAGTATGAAATTAATCCGCAGTTTGATGATGCAGGTAATTTCCGAGATGGGTACGCTAAAGTGAGAAAAGGAAAGTTATGGGGGTTTATTAACAGAGAAGGAAAGTTTGTAATTAACCCTCAATTTCCGCAAGCCAAAGATTTTGACAATGGAACTGCCGCGGTAAAAAGCGGTAAAGAGTGGGGTTTTATTGATAAGACAGGAAAGTTTACAATTAATCCACAATTTCTCGATGCATTGAGTTTCTCAGAAAAAATTGCTGCCGTGAGGCAAGGAAAAGAATGGGGATATATCGACCTAGATGGGAAATTCGTTGTTAATCCACAATTCGAAAATGCTAAGGATTATCACTACGGTATGGCTTTGGTTAAAAAGGCCGGCCTATTTGGATGGATTGATAAGGATGGAAACTTTGCTATTAACCCAACATTTGGAAATGCTTATCGGTTTGTAAAGGTTAAGTAAAGGGGCTCACGATAATCAATCAAAATTGTAATGGTTTTGTTTGGTAAAGCATCGATTTGAGTTCAAAAAGTGATTCCCAAAGGTTCGACTTTTGTGCCTTTGGCCTCAGACCAGAAAAGGCTTCTCAATGTGAGAAGCCTTTTTCATTTGTACAGTTAATTTTACTCAATGCCTAATCTTACACGCAAAGAGTTTTTGAAGCAGTCGTTACTTGCGTCAGCAAGTCTACCACTTCTTTCTAGCGTGTCTGAAGTTGTAGCTCGTCCGTTGTTGATTCCTAGTGAGTCTAGCGGCCTTACTACAAATGAAGTTTTTTGGGCGAACGTTCGGCAGCAGTTTAGTGTAAATCCCGAAGTCGTGAATTTGAACAATGGAGCTGTTGGACCTCAGTCAATTGTGGTTCAGCAGTCTCACATTAAAATGTATGAAGAAAGCAATGCTGCTCCATCGCATTTTATGTGGAGAGATGTGGATGGAAAGCGAGAAAAGCTACGAGCTGAACTTGCGAACTTGCTGCACTGCGATAAGGAAGAACTAGCCATTAACCGGAACACAACGGAGGGGCTTGGGACTGTGATTTTTGGTATCCAGCTGGAAGCTGGAGATGAAGTAGTTGTTTCAGACTTTGATTATCCTTTTATGCTCAACCAATGGAAACAGCGTTCTGAACGAGACGGAATTGTGCTAAGGCAAGTACAACTTCCGTTACCAATTGAAGATAATAACGAGGTTGTTGATTTGTATCGAAAGGTTATTACATCAAACACTAAAGTGGTACATCTTACGCATGTCATTAATTGGACAGGGCAGATAATGCCAGTAAAAGAGATAACCAAAATGGCGCAGGGCCTTGGCTGCGAAGTGATTGTAGATGCGGCTCATAGTTTGGCTCATATTCCGTTTTCTTTCAAAGAAATTGGATGCGACTATATGGCAACTTCCCTGCATAAATGGTTGGGGGCACCCTTCGGAACAGGTGCGCTGGCAATTAAAAAGAATAAGATTTCAAGCGTTTGGCCGTTGCTTTCATCTTGGGAACCAAAAAGTGGTGATATCCGAAAGCTCGAACTTCTAGGTACGCGCTCATTTCCTGCGGAGATGGCGGTTTTGGATGCGATCACTTTTCATCAGAATATAGGTCTGGATACGATTAATAATCGGTTCAATTACCTAAAAAACCATTGGGCGGAACAGGTGAAAACATTGAAAGGGTTTAAATTCCATACTTCACTTAAATCCGATTTCAGCGGTGCTATGGCCACTTTTTCTATCGATGGCTTAAAGGCACAAGAAATTGCAGATTTCCTATTTGATACAGATGGTTTGCACGTGGGCGTAGTTGATTGGAATGGTTTGAACGGAATAAGAATTAGCCCTCATTTGTACACTTCTTTAGATGAGTTGGATAGATTAGCTCTAGCTCTCATCAAACTTTTGAATAGATGATTCTAGGAGCAATATATTGGCTTGAAAAACACAGAATAGTCAACCTAATTCTTGTTTGCGTCTATGCTGCTTTTCTTCTTCTTGCCCACGATATTTTTGTCGACTTATCGGTGATGATAATGAATACCTTATCGCTGGCGATTTACGAAAGGGTTGTTGCTGGCGCGATAGCTCTTCTTGGTATGCTACTAGTTGGAACAGTAGTTAGGGTTGTGCGAAACGAACAATTGGAATTACGTTTTGCAGGTTTTTTTGGGGCCACGCTGTTTTTACTCGTTGCTCATTTCTTTGTGCTTACCGAAATGAATATTGAGTTCATTCATGCAATCATGTATGGAGTCCTTGGGCTGCTACTATTCCCATTGGTGGGTAGGTTTGGCGGTGCCGTTGTTCTTGGATTACCCCTAATGCTGCTTGATGAGTGGTATCAGTATGTGATTCTATTTCCACATTATGTGATGCATTTTGAGCTTAATGATATTGTGTTGGATTTATTGGGAGCATCGCTTTTAATTTCTGGAATCGGAATGCTTGGAGCAAAATCAAGCCTGAAACATCAACCGATTTACATGCGCTTAGAGGTATGGTTTTTGGCGACTGCCTCTTTCGCGACAGCAGCATTGATGTATAGTTGTTTTCTTGTTCCTTACTCGATTGATAGCTGCGAGAATACATGGCTGGTGCTAAACAAATTACCCGAATTACGTGAGTTCTGGTACGTGCATCCTACCATTGGTTCAACGTTTCATATCCTGAAACCTATGGAAGGTTTCCTGCTTATAGTGGGACTAAGCATTGCCTGCTTAGGAATGGATTTC
>DMRV01000148.1 GCA_003456455.1 Flavobacteriales bacterium | reverse complement strand
ATGAGTTCTGTAAGTATGGTATATGTGGTTAACAATTTGATGCGATTAGAGCAAACTGAACTAGAAAAACAAGCTCAGACAGATGACGAGTGATTCGTTAAAATATATCTGGCAATTTGCTTTGCTTTGCTTGCTTCAGGTGCTCATTTTCAACAACCTGAATTTGGGGGGCTACATCAACCCCTTTCCGTATATCTATCTCATTATTATTCTACCCATTTCCATCGGTAGAATCCCATTGCTTTTCATTGGGTTTTTTCTTGGGTTAATGATTGATGTTTTCTCTAACACAGGAGGAATTCACGCAGCCGCAACTACACTTATTGCATTTTATCGCCCACTTTACCTCAAAGCACAATCCCCGCGAGAGGGCTACGAATTGGCCGCACTTCCGCATTTAAAAACCTTCGGGTTTACATGGTTTATACCTTATTCGGCAATTATCGTTGTTATTCATCATTTCGCCCTTTTCTTTTTAGAGGTTTTTCGATTCCAAGAGTTCTTCCATACACTTTTAAAGGTGATTTTGAGTTCAGGCCTCACCTTGTTTTTAATCATTTTGGCAGAATACCTTTTTGTAAGTAACAAGCGCAGATAATGGCCATCCAATCCAAACATACCGATCGTATGTATGTGATTATGGCCATTGTAGTCTTAGTCGCCATCACCTTTTTAGGACGACTATTTTTTATTCAAGTTCTTGATGATTCTTATCGCCTTTCGGCAGAGAATAATGTATTGCGCTATCAGATAGAATTCCCAGCGCGAGGTTTAATCTATGATCGCAACCACGAGTTACTTGTTTTTAACGAAGCAGCTTATGATTTGATGGTTGTGCCGCGCCAAGCAAAGGACATTGACACAGCCGCAATGTGTCAGATTTTGGGAATGACCAGAGAGCAATTTGTGGCTCAACTGAACAAAGCGAAGGCTTATTCTTGGCGTAAACCAACCGTTTTTCAGAAGCAGATATCGGGTGTGACATACGCCAATTTGCAGGAGAAACTTTATCGGATGCGCGGTTTTTTTGTGCAGAAACGTACGTTAAGAAAGTATCCTAAACCGATTGCGGCACATGTGCTCGGTTTTGTGGGCGAAGCTAATCAGCGTAAGCTAGAACAAGACCCGTATTATAAGAAAGGTGATTACGTTGGAATTAGCGGCTTAGAAAAATCGTATGAAGAGGAATTACGTGGCAAGAAAGGAGTAAAAGTGGTTATGGTTGATGTTTTTAACCGTAAGAAAGGAAGCTACAAGGATGGGAAGTACGACACGCTTGCTGCTGCTGGGAAGGTTATCACTTCCAGTATTGATGCGCAATTGCAAGCGTACGGAGAACATCTCATGCGGAATAAAACGGGAGCAATTGTTGCGTTGGAACCCGCTACGGGCGAGATTTTGGCTTTGGTTAGCGGTCCTTCTTTTGATCCCAATTTGCTGGTTGGTCGAGTACGGTCAAAGAATTACAATCTTCTACTTAAAGATACACTTAAGCCACTTTTTAACCGTGCTTTAATGAGTGAACAGAATCCACCGGGTTCTACATTTAAGTTGATAAATGCGTTAATCGGCCAACAGGTTGGGGTGGTTACTCCGTCCACGTCTTATCGCTGTCCTCGTGGCTATATTTCGGGTAATTTCAGAATGGGCTGTCATGATCACCGTTCTCCATTAAACCTTCGGGAATCCATTCAGCATTCGTGCAACGCGTACTACGGAAACGTGTTCCGAAACATCATTGATCACACAGGAAAGCCGTGGGAAGGATTTGAAATTTGGCGAAACCATGTGTTGAGTTTTGGACTGGGAGTAAAGTACAATACTGATTTACCCGTAGAGTACCGTGGGATTGTTCCTACTACAGAATTTTACAACAAATATTACGGGGAACACCGATGGAAATCGCTGACGATTATTTCCATGGCAATTGGGCAAGGAGAGTTGGGAACAACTCCTTTGCAACTAGCTAATATGACTGCAGCAATTGCCAATCGTGGGTTTTATTATCGCCCACATTTGGTGAAAGCGATTGATGGCGAGCCCATTACCAATCGGTTTACCGAAAAGCAGATGACGACTATTGATCGGCAATATTTCGATCCCGTAATTGATGGTATGGAAATGGTTTTTCAGCAGGGCGGAACAGGTTATCGTTCAAGAATTGACAGTTTGGCCATGTGCGGTAAAACGGGAACAGCCCAGAATCCGCATGGCGAGGACCATTCTATTTTTATCTGTTTTGCACCAAAGAACAATCCCAAAATTGCCTTGGCAGTTTTTGTTGAAAACGGAGGAGGAGGAAGTAAGTATGCTGCGCCCATTGCTAGTTTAATGGTAGAGAAATATTTGAGAGATACTATTTCAAGACAAGCATTTGAACAGGTAATACTGGATGCCGATTTGATCACAAACCCTCCTCAAAAGAAGGTTAAATCATGAGGCGAGAGGACAGCATCTTCTCTGGAATTGATTGGGTAACGGTTTTCCTCTACCTCACCCTTGTCTTCATGGGGTGGATAAATATTTATGCAGCGGTTTACAATGAGGAGCACCAAAGTATTTTAGACACCACGCAGCGCTATGGAAAGCAACTAATCTGGATTGGACTTTCGATTTTTGTGGCTTTGGTGATTATGCTCGTTGATGGGAAGTTCTATTCAACTTTTGCCATACCGATATATGCCGTCAACATGCTTTTGTTGGTGATTGTATTGGTAACGGCAAGAGATGTGGCTGGTGCACGTTCTTGGATTGATATTGGACCTTTCAAACTTCAACCATCTGAGTTCGCCAAGAGCGCTACCGCACTTGCCATTGCCTATTACTTAAGCACACTTAATATTCGCCTAGAAGATTTTAAAACCAAGCTGATTGCAGGAGTAATTCTGGTTATCCCAGCGGGATTAATCTTACTTCAAAACGATACGGGTTCCATGCTTGTTTTCGGAGCATTTACGTTGGTTATGTACCGTGAAGGGCTTTCTGGAAACTTTCTTTTGTTTGGTTTGGCAATGGCAGTGCTGTTCATTTTTTCGTTGCTCTTTACGCCATTAATTATGTTCATCATACTTGCGAGCATTGGGTTGTTGATGTTCCTGTTTCAACGAAAAAAGACATGGAAACTCGGGCTTTCCGTTGGTACAGTAATTGGCGTATTAATGGGTTTTGTGTTTAGCGTAGATTATATTTTCAATGAAGTTTTGGAGCCACATCAGCAGGTGCGAATTGATGTGCTTCTGGGAAAAAAAGACGACCTGAGAGGAGCGGGATACAACGTAAATCAGAGCAAGATTGCAATTGGTTCTGGCGGGTTTACTGGCAAAGGATTTCTGAAAGGAACACAGACCAAGTATGATTTTGTTCCTGAGCAAACAACCGATTTCATTTTTTGTACCGTAGGAGAGGAGTGGGGCTTCCTCGGGACGTTCATCGTCATCGCGCTGTTTACAGCGCTTATCCTTCGGCTTATCTATATTTCAGAGCGGCAGCGCTCTACATTCACGCGTATTTATGGCTATTGTGTGGCAAGTATTCTGTTGTTTCATTTTCTCATCAACATTGGTATGACAATAGGCCTGATGCCGGTAATTGGAATACCACTTCCGTTCTTCAGCTATGGCGGTTCCTCGCTANNTTGGGTTTACCATTTTGCTCTTCATTTTCGTGAAGCTAGATGGGTACCGGTTGCAGCAGTTGAGGTAGTTAAGCCTACTCTGCTTTCTCGGTTTCTCTAGATGGAACGTGGAGAAACGGTTTAGCTAACTCTGGAGAAATAAAAGTTAGTTTATCCAATCCTTGCTTGATGTTATTGGTGTTTTCAAACACTAAAGTCAGCTTTTCCTTCTTTTGGCGCATAATCACTTTTTGAGGATTGTTCTTTACAAAAGTCAGAACTTCAGTAAAAGTGGAACCTTGGTAGTAGTCGCTTTCTGGGTCTGATACAAAGTAGCAGACCAACTTGCTGTGCTTCAATATCAGGCGTTCCAATCCAATAGCTTTCGCAACCCATCTCAATCGAATGGTATCGAGTAACTGAACTCCTTGTGCTGGAATAGGACCAAATCGGTCTGTTACTCTTTTTTCAAATGCCTCCAAATCCGCAGCGGTCTTCAAGTTGTCGAGTTCGCGGTAAAGCGAAAGTCGCTCGGCAATACTGTTCACATACGTGTCTGGGAATAGTATTTCTAAATCTGTATCAATCTGACAATCGCGTACAAACTCTCGTTTAGGCTCGTCTTTAAACAGTTCTTTAAACTCTGACTCTTTCAGTTCTTGAACTGCTTCATCCAAGATTTTGTGATACATATCTATGCCTATATCGCTGATAAAACCGCTTTGCTCTGCACCAAGTAAGTTTCCTGCACCACGAATATCAAGGTCGCGCATGGCAATGTTAAATCCGCTTCCGAGGTCTGAAAATTCCTCAATCGCTTTCAATCGTTTCTTTGCTTCGGTAGAAAGCATGCTGTCTGTCGGTGCCAGCAAGTAGCAGAATGCTTTTTTGTTTGACCGCCCAACACGACCGCGCATCTGGTGTAAATCGCTCAGTCCAAAGTTGTTGGCGTTATTGATAATGATCGTGTTGGCGTTGGAAATATCAAGCCCACTTTCGATGATCGTTGTTGCAACCAACACATCGTATTCGCCTTCTATAAAACGCATCATGGTGTCTTCCAACTTGGTCGGTTCCATCTGGCCATGGCCTATACAAACACGCACATCCGGACAAAGTCGGCTAATCATTCCAGCCACTTCTTTGATGTTTTGAACACGGTTGTTTACGAAGAACACTTGTCCACCTCTACCAACTTCATATTGCACAGCGTCACGTATAAGTTCTTCGCTAAATGTATGTAGCTCGGTAATTACGGGGTGGCGATTAGGTGGTGGCGTGTTTATCACAGAAAGATCGCGCGCACCCATCAACGAGAACTGAAGCGTTCTTGGAATTGGCGTTGCTGTAAGTGTGAGCGTATCTACGTTCACCTTCATTCTTTTCAATTTTTCCTTTACTGAAACTCCAAATTTCTGCTCCTCGTCAATAATGAGCAGCCCGAGGTCTTTAAATGATACGTCCTTACCTACAATCCGGTGTGTACCGATAAGAATATCCACCTGCCCTTCAGCAACGCGTTTCAATGTATCTGTTTGTTCCTTCCGTGTTTTTAAACGATTGATGTAATCAACATTGCATGGAAATTCTTTGAATCGTGCTTTGAATGTTCTAGCATGTTGCAAAGCCAAAATCGTTGTTGGAACAAGGATTGCAACCTGTTTTCCATCGGCTACAGCCTTAAATGCTGCTCTAACGGCAATCTCTGTTTTACCGAATCCAACATCTCCACAAATCAACCGGTCCATCGGATAATCTTTCTCCATGTCAGCCTTAAAAGCAACGGTAGCTTTCTCCTGATCGGGCGTGTCTTCATAAATAAACGAAGCCTCCAACTCCGTTTGTAAATACGTGTCAGGTGTAAAAGCAAAACCCTTTTTGGATCTTCGCTCAGCGTAAAGTTTTATCAGGTCTTTGGCAATATC
>DMRV01000382.1 GCA_003456455.1 Flavobacteriales bacterium | reverse complement strand
GAAATAGGCAAAAATCATGTTCTCGATAAAAATAGCTTTTACAAATATGTTTATGTATTCCATGACTCAGTTCTGCCTATTAGGAATCTATGCTTCTATCAATTTCGTGTTACGCGCTCGCTGCACCCAAATGAGGGCTCCAACGGTAATCAATGCCATTGGTGGTAAAATCATCAAACCGTTATCTACATACCCAATTGCGTAAAGTCCGCTAGCTTCAGTAGCAAGTGTTCCGTCTGAAAGTAGCGCTCCAACTTTTTGTCCAAAAACAGGGTATCCCCATAGTTTTCCAGAACCAAGAAGCTCTCTAAAGAACGATACGATAACTAGAATACCGCCATATGCTAATGCGTTTCCAACACCATCAAGAAATGCTGGCCAAGGCTTATTTGCCAAGGCAAATGCTTCTAAACGCCCCATGATGATACAGTTGGTAATAATCAAACCAACAAATACAGAAAGCGCTTTACTTACATCGTATACATACGCTTTAAGAACTTGGTCAACAAGAATTACCAAAGCCGCCACAATCACCAACTGAACGATGATTCGAATACGGTTAGGAATCAAGTTACGCATCAGCGAAACGATTACGTTTCCTGCAGCTAGTACAAACAAAACTGATACGGACATTACAACTGCTTGCTTCAGCTGAACCGTAATTGCCAATGCAGAACAGATTCCTAGAACCTGTACAGTAATTGGGTTATCATCATCCAAAGGATTGGAGATAAGTGCTCTGTTCTTTTTTGAGAACAACGGCTCTTTCAGCTCCTTTACTTTTTCTGCTACTGCTACTTCACTCATGTTAAGAGTATCTTAGTTTAAAACAGATTATTCTGCGGACAGTTCAAGACTGTCACCTATTAATTCAACATTCAATGAATCCAAAGCTAAAGCAGCCGAATCAACAGGAAGTTCAATCACTTCTGCTGTCTTTGCTCCACCTTTTAACTTCAACAAATAAGGTTCGTAAATTTTCAACGTACGAACAATCATTTCTGTAACTCCATTACTAGTAATCGTTCCTCCAGAAATGGCATCAACGCCATGCTCCGAACCTTTTGCCCCACCTTTCATCACTTTAATTCCAGTGAACTCGCCACTTTCATCAAAGATGGTTTTACCTTCAAATGGCTTTTGGAATGACGCTTGGTTAATCTCTGCACCCAGACCTGGTGTTTCAGATTTGTGATCAAACACAGCTCCTACAACGGTTTCGCCATCACCAGCCACGGTAACATATCC
This sequence comes from Flavobacteriales bacterium, assembly GCA_003456455.1. Classification (GTDB taxonomy): domain Bacteria; phylum Bacteroidota; class Bacteroidia; order UBA10329; family UBA10329; genus UBA10329. The sequence goes on along the minus strand of DMRV01000382.1, from coordinate 1,662 downwards.
CCAAATTGGACCCCAAAGACCAGTACCAACCATTGGCACAACATAAACGTTCTCGCCTCCTTTCTTAAGAACAAACAGAGGATACTTTACACCATTACCATCTTTACCCCATGCAAGTAATGCAGCCTTCATGCCTTCCATGTCGTCAGCGTTGGCCTTGTAGATACCTGAAAGGCCGGCTTTGTAATCCTTTAATACATCAATATCAAAAGCCCCAACGGTAGGCTCATCTACAACCTGTCCGTTTGCATCCAAAACCAATGCCTCTACCAAGTTCTCATCGTAAGCAGCTTCTGCTTCAGCAGCTTCTACTTCCACTCCGATACTGGTGAGAATGTTCTGACGTTTTTCATTCGCCACGTTCTTCTTTTGCATTGGCTTTAGACTTTCTGAAGCCAGTGCTAAAACTGTTGCTACTACAATCACCATTACCGTAGCAAAGATGAATGTGTACTTGTTGCTATTTACATCAACCGCCATGATTACGCAGTTTTTACGTTTAACCTTTTCAATCTCCTCTTGATATTCCCCTCAACCACATAATGGTCGATAAGTGGTGCCATCACATTCATGAAGAGTATCGCCAACATAATTCCTTCTGGATATGCTGGGTTGAACACACGAATCATAATGGCCATAAAGCCGATTAAGAATCCATAAATCCATTTCCCTGTATTAGTCTGTGCAGCTGTTACTGGGTCAGTAGCCATAAACACAACTCCGAACGCGAAACCACCTACAAGCATGTGTTGCCACCAATCAAACTGCATCAAGCCGTTTGCACCAAATGCATTGAAGATCAATCCCATTGCGCCTCCACCAATAACAGCTGAAAGCATGATTCTCCAGCTTCCTATTCCCGTTATGAGTAGAATAGCTGCTCCTATAAGGATGGCTAAAACTGAAGTCTCTCCAACCGACCCTGGAATCAATCCAATAAACATCTCCTCAGCTGTAAAGCGCAGACTTTCTAGTCCTCCTTTCATCCCTGATAAGTCACCAAGAATGGTTGCCCCTGAAATGGCATCGTTTGTCATTCCTTCGTGTACCCAAATCTTGTCTCCAGACATGAACGTTGGATAAGCAAAGAATAAGAACGCCCTAGTTGTCAATGCAACATTCATAATGTTCATTCCAGTGCCTCCAAACACTTCCTTAGCGAAGACAACAGCAAACGCTACTGCCACAGCAAGCATCCAAAGCGGAATATCTACAGGAACAATCAACGGAATAAGCATACCTGTTACCAAGTAACCTTCTTCTACCGAATGACCTTTATACATGGCAAAACCAAACTCAATACCGAGTCCAACACCATAAGAGACAACAACAATTGGAAGAACCTTAACGAGCCCAATCTGAAACATCTCCCAGAAAGAAGCATCAACTCCTAACTGAAAAAAGTGCTGGTAACCTGCGTTGTACATCCCAAACAACAGGCATGGCACCATGGCCAAGATTACTGTTGACATGGTACGTTTCAAATCAATACCATCTCGGATGTGTGCTCCAGTGTGCGTCACCTCTTCAGGTGTAAACATCAAGGTTTCAAACGCATCAATAGCGGTAAGCGCCTTATCGTACTTCTCAAACTTGCCACCTTTCTCAAAAGGTGCTTTCATGTTCTGGAAGGCTGTATGCAAAAACTTCATCGTGCCTTAT
>DMRV01000429.1 GCA_003456455.1 Flavobacteriales bacterium | reverse complement strand
TCACTAGCCGTTAACACGATTTTGTTTTTCTTAGCTTCTAAGCGAATTCCAACAGGCGAACTTTATCATATCAGAGAAACTTATGGTCTTTGATAGACCGAATATTTTCTGAGTGAGTTACTTTCAACACTTTTGCATGATAAAATCTAACGGCAATAGAATTAAGAACAAGATGAATCAAAACATAATAGTTATCGGTTTTGCCCTATCTCTGTCCATGATTCTGGGCTGCCAACCAAGCAATACAGGAACAGAGACAAACATGAAGCCACCAATAGCAGAGGTTAAACCACACGAAATGACCATTCACGGTCATACGAGAACGGACGATTATTTCTGGTTAAAGGAGAGAGAAGACGAGAAGGTTATTAAATACCTTGAAGATGAGAATGCGTACACAGCAGACGCTCTTACCGACACAAAACAATTTCAAGAAGACCTCTACAATGAAATGCGCGGTCGTATTAAGGAAGATGACGAGAGCGTTCCTTACAAAGACAATGGCTACTTCTACTACACCCGATATGAAGAAGGCAAGGAATACAAATTACACTGCCGTAAAAAAGGCTCTTTAGAATCCGAAGAGGAGGTTTTTATTGATGAAAATGAAATGGCTGTAGGCCATGATTATTTTTCTTTGGGAGGGATAGAAATTAGCGATGACAATAAGATTGCCGTTTTCGGAATTGACACCGTAAGTCGAAGAATTTATACGCTGTATTTTAAGAATTTGGAGACAGGCGAGTTGTATTCAGAAACTATTTCTGGATGTGCTGGCGGAGGTGCTTGGGCTAAAGACAACAAGACATTCTTCTACATCTCAAAGGATTTAGAAACACTTAGAACCAACAGAATTTTACGGCACGAGTTAGGAACAGACGTTGCAGCGGATGTTAAAATTTTCAAAGAAGAAGACGAAACATTCACTTGTTATGCTTGGAAAACTAAAAGTAAAGACCTGATTATGATTGGTTCTTTTCAAACTGTTTCTTCAGAATTTCAAATGTTAGATGCTGGTAATCCAACAGGCGATTTCACTATGATTCAGGCGCGCGAAAGAGACCATGAATACAGCGTTTCTCACTTCGAAAACAAGCTTTATATCACCACAAATTGGGAAGCCAAAAACTTCCGTTTGATGGAAACCACAGTTGACAAACCAGGAAAGGAAAACTGGAAAGAAGTTCTTGCACACAGAGAAGAAACACTTCTAGAGGGAATAGAAATTTTCCAAAACCACATGGTGGTTAACGAGCGTAACGGTGGGCTTTCTCAACTCAGAGTTATTAACCATGAAACGGGCGATGAGCACTATTTAGACTTCGGAGAGGCGGCTTATACCAGCTACATTGGAACCAATATGGATTTCGACACCGAAGTACTTCGGTATGGTTATTCTTCTTTAACTACACCTTGGTCAACGTTGGATTACAACATGAATACCAAGAGAAAAACGTTGCTTAAAGAGCAAACAGTTATTGGTGATTTTGACCGAACCAACTACACAACCGAAAGAGTAATGGTAACCGCTGATGATGGTACAGAAGTTCCGATGTCAATCGTTTACAAAAAGGGGCTGAAGAAGGACGGAAGTAACCCAACCTTGATTTATGCTTACGGTTCATATGGATCAACAATGGATGCATATTTCAGTTCTGTGAGGTTGAGTTTATTGGATAGAGGGTTTGTTTACGCCTTGGCGCACATTCGTGGAGGTCAGGAAATGGGTCGTGGATGGTATGATGATGGAAAACTCTTGAACAAGAAAAACACATTTACAGATTTCATTAACTGCGGAGAATACCTCATTGAAAACAAGTTCACAACTAACGATGGCCTTTTCGCAATGGGTGGCTCTGCTGGCGGATTGCTGATGGGTGCCATCGTTAATATGCGACCAGACCTTTGGAAAGGAGTGGTTGCGGCAGTTCCCTTCGTAGACGTAATCACAACTATGCTTGACGAAACTATTCCGCTTACAACAGGGGAATACGATGAGTGGGGAAATCCGAATGAAAAGGAATACTACGATTACATTTTAAGCTACTCGCCATACGATAACGTGGAAGCACATGAGTACCCAAATATGTTGATAACAACAGGACTTCACGATAGCCAAGTGCAGTATTGGGAACCAGCCAAATGGGTTGCTAAACTGAGAGTGAATAAAACGGATGACAACTTGCTACTGCTTCATACAAACATGGAAGCTGGACATGGTGGTGCAAGCGGGCGGTTTGAGAGCTTGAAAGAAACCGCTATGGAGTACGCGTTTATGTTTAAATTGGCTGGGATATATAAGTAATTGATGGAGGCATTCAGTCCGTTTTCGATACAAATTCCCTTGCTCTTTGCGGTAACGCTTTTAGGTTCTTACTTAATTGGGTGGCTCTTTTATAAATCACCCAATGGTGTTGATAACCTCGCAGGAAGGCTTGCTCTGGGCCATGTTGCGTTACTGGTTTTGGTGTCGGTTGTCTATGCTGGTATTGGAACCATGGCCGTTCTTTTGATTCCGCTATTTCTGTTTTTAGCTTATCAACGGTTCGGACTAAAGTCAGTCGGTACACCAGTTGAAAGGAATTCGGCACCCGCGTACGAATACCTAGGCTTAGTAATTGTGGCCGCTGCATTTTTCTTATTGGATGCAATTAGAATGGATATCCGGTTAAACGAGACTCTTTTGTATATAGGCAACACTGATATTGCATTCTATGGTTCTAACGGGCGGATGATGTTCGAAATGGGAGAGGAAACACTGCCTTCATCTGTTGGTGCTACATCAGGCAAAATGGTTTACCACTTCGGAGACATGTGGCTGTCTGGAATCTATTCCTATTTCTTTGATGTTATTCCATATTATGCGTATGGAGTATTGTATAGAAGCGTGAGCACCAGTATCCTATTCGTGCTGTTATTCTCATTTTTCAGAAAAGGGAAAGGGTATGTTATTGCATTGTTGCTTTCACTACTGGCGCTAGTGGCAAATCATGCTTTGTTAGGTTACTTTCCTAGCTTCGGAATAGACCTTTTACAACCATTCGCGACCTCCTGGCCTATCTATGCTGAAAGCTCTTATCTAATACTGGGAATAGCGGCCTTGGTCTTTATCAAACTCATTCAAGAAGGAAGGCGCTCTGAGGGGTTAATTGGTTTTCTACTTACAGCAGGATTACACTCCGCTTTCATTGTGCCAAGCTTCATCTTTGCTGTGATACAGGTTGGTTTCAGGTTATTTTTACCTAAACTGTATTTAAGGACAGGGGCTCCTGTCGGTTGGATTCATGTCGGTTTGATTGCGGTTTCGGGTATTGCCGGTTATGCTTTCGTTGTGTTAGATGGCAGGTCGCTTTCAATGCCGCTGGAAGCATCAACAAGTGTTCTATATCTCACGGTGCATACATTTTTTAGAACGACACTTACCATTCTTCTTTTAGCGCCATTCGCGGCCGGTATTGGTTATCTAATAACTCAGAAGAAGTTTCGTACGACAGCGATAATAGTCATTGGTTATTGTGTTGCAGGAATTGCAGGTTTCTGCTTATTGTTTGCCATCTTTCAGTCACCCAATACCATCAAGTTATTAAATTCAATTTTGAGTGTGCTACTTTTTCCTTTAGGAATTTGGGGTCTCTCTGAGTTGTTAAATGAGAGCCGAATTTGGAGAAGGGCGGTTGGCGCGGTTTCCATCTCCCTGGTCGTTATTTCCACAGCTATCGGGTGTTTTCAAACGTCAAATTTCGAATCGATTTATACGTGGAACAACATTTCTGGACATCAAGAAAAGTGGACCTTGAGAGCTGATGATGTCAATGTGCTTCGAAAGTCGCTTACCCAGGGAGTTTATGCTGGCTACGCGGTATGTAATGAGGAGCTCTTTGAAGGAGACCTCATTCGTTATAACTCTTTTGTAGGGGTAAATGGGTTACTAGACGGAGGGCACATATTTCGTCTTAATGCCATTGGAAGAGACACTACGGGCTCCATTGAGTCTACTAGTTGGGCACTGAAGAGCGTGCCGGTGATTATTGCTCAAAATCACAAGGAAATTAGTTCAGCGTCTGTAACTTACATAAAGGAAATTGGGATTAGTTATTTAATACAGGATCAAGAGATCTCTGGACTTTGTTTTCCCAAGGAACTCGGACTTGAGGCTATTGAATCTGTGAATACATCCAGATATAATCTTCAGAGAATTGTAGTTGAATAGTTCTCTTTACATTAATCTATGAAAACCACAAACGAATTGATTAATGTCTGTTAGGCCAAACCATTATACTTTGTTATGGTTTAGGGTCGGCTATCATTGAGTTTGTTTCCAGAACGGAAGCTTGCGTAAAAGAATTAACCGATAATTATGAATTGGTTTTAGTGGCTAATTATCTGGAAGGCTCTGACGATCGAACAAGGGACTTTGTAGCACAAATTGCGGATGAAAATCCAAAATGTAAGACCGTTTGTAAACCCAAAGAAGGGATGATGGGTTGGGACATGCGCTCTGGAATGGATGAAGCGACAGGGAAGTATATCTGCATTATTGATGGAGACGGACAGTTTCCAATAGAAAGTATTGCCGCATGTTACGAAATTATCAGCACCACAGATAACGACTTAGTCAAAACATATCGAGCCAAGGGGGGGGATGGGTTTTACAGAAAGTTAATAAGCAGGGTGTACAACGTCCTTTTCTCCTCGCTTTTCCCGGGTATTAACACAAAGGATGCAAATTCGAAACCAAAGATTCTGACAGCATCGGCTTACGAACAGATGAGCCTGAAATCGGATGACTGGTTTATTGATGCCGAAATAATGCTGAATGTGAGGGATTTGAAATTTAATGAGTTCCCAATCGAGTTTTACGAATTGGCTGGGCGCTCTTCATTCGTAAAGCTTCCGGCTGTTTGGGAGTTCATCAAAAATTTGGTTGAATACCGATTAGGTGGAAGTAAAGAGAAATAATCGGAAGAAGGTATTCGTAACTGGAGCCTCACCAGGGTTAATAAGGGCCGTAATCAATCTACTATCGGTCGAAAAATTCGAGGTGATTTGTCTGACCAGACAGAACATTGAAGAAAAGGTTATAGGCATAAGCTGGCATGTGGGAGACCTTCTCAAGCCAGAGACATACGAACGAGTTCTTAGCTCCTGTGATGTAGTTCTACATGGAGCTGCTGTAACGCATACCATTAACGAACAGGAGTACTATGAGGTGAATCTTGAAGGCACCAAAAAGCTTCTCTCACTCTTTGAGCCGAATGCTGAGGTTCGATTCATTTTTATTAGTTCAAGAACAGCCTCTGAAGAAAGTGGTGCTTACGGTAGGTCTAAGTTTTTGGCAGAGAAAGCGTTAAAAACTGGCTGATGCTCCGGCCTTCTGAGGTTTTTGGCGGAAGTAAATCAGAAGGAATCGACAAGGCGATTGAAAACGCCATGCAAGGTGGTGTACAACTGTGCCCAGCAGGAGTAAAAACACCAATGTACCCTATTCACACAGAGGATGTTGCAAGACGCATTCATCAATTGGGTTTTGTAGATGAGGAAACCAAAAAGACGATTCACATTAATGGTCCTAAGCCCTATAGTTTTTATCAGTTGATAACAAGTGTTTCTAGAATTACTGGAAAAAAGGCCCTGATTTTTCCGGTTCCAAAGGCCTTGTTACAATTTGTTGCCCAAATGGTTAGAATCTCTAAATTGGATATAGGAATTGCTCCCGACCAGGTTGCTAGGTTGTATTCTAAAAAGCACGAATCAACAACAGGTAGCTTTTATTACGGTGGAAGAGTTTGTAAAAGCTAAACTGGTTAAATAGCTAGGATAAAATAGTGCGTTCAAAGCAACCAGCTGAATATTCAAGACCGATCAGTAACATAGTAAAAACCCACGCTCTTATTTGTTAAGGTTTTATTTGTGTATTTATGGAGAGGAAGAATAGATTCGTGGTCAACTCACATTCTCTCACTATTTTTTACTGTCACTGGTTTATGCTCAAAAATGTAGAATCGACCACAGGCCTTTGATACACGAACAATCTCATTTAGAATCCTTTTGTGAAGGTCGAAATTGATATGATGGAAGAGCATTGAGGTAAAGACTACAGAAGTAGTCAGCGAAGGGTAGTTTCTCGCCATCGTAGGGTTCAAATGTAGCCCCACCGACTCATTTTTTCGCTTTTAACACTTAATTCGGAAGCATCGGTTTAACGAGTTTCGGTAATCTTTATTCACTAAAATAATTCCTTTCAGCACCACGAATATCTGAAGTTTCAGCTTGCTCGCCATCGTAGTCGGGTACAAACTTGTCGAAATTATCACACCCCCTCTCAGGCACCGTTGACGGTTTCTAGTTCTAGGTGATACACGCAAAAGTATGTTGCAGTTTTGCAGCTTACGCCATTGCAAAATCGGCTTGGAATGGCATAAGCCTAGGGATTACATTGGCAAAATTGGTTAGATTGCGTTGCCCGATATAACAAGTATGAAATTATGCATCGTTATCCCCGCACTTGACGAGGAAAAAAGTATTGAAAAAATCATTGTCAGGTCTCTTGAGGCTCGAGATGAGATTATTAAAAACACTGATGTTGATGCCGTTGAGATAACGGTGGTCAGTGATGGTTCTACAGACCGAACAGTGGAAATTGCCACTGAATACAAAGACCAGATAAACCTTATTGTCTTTGAAAAGAACAAGGGGTATGGAGCTGCTATTAAACAGGGCTGGTTAGAGTCAGACGCGGAGCTTCTCTCATTCTTAGATGCTGATGGTACTTGCGATCCAAATTTCTTTATTGAACTGTGTAATCAGGTTACGCGTTCCGAATCGGATGTCGCGCTTGGTTGTAGGCTCAACAAGGATAGTAAGATGCCTCTTACCCGAAGATTTGGGAACACCATGTTCTCTCTCCTACTTACGTATCTCTCTTCGGAAAAAGTGAAGGACACAGCAAGTGGTATGCGTGTGGTCCGAAGAACTATTCTGCGAGAACTACTGCCTCTACCAGACGGGCTACACTTTACACCGGCAATGAGTGCACGAGCTTTACTCAGTGATCAGATTAGAATATCTGAGAAAGACATGCCTTATGAAGAGCGAGATGGAGAATCAAAACTTCACATTTGGAAAGACGGTGTTCGGTTTTTAAACGTTATCATGAAAACCGCAGTTCTCTACAGGCCTAACAGACTTCTTTCTGTTGCTGGTTTTGTGTGTTTTCTCGTGGCTCTTTTGCTAATGATTGGGCCAATAATGCATTATGTAAAGGTTCAAATGTTGGAAGATTGGATGATTTATCGCTTTACAGTCAGTAACACGGTTGCTTTGCTTTCTGCTTTGTTTTTCTCTGCGTCCTACCTGTCAGAAACTATTGTAGCAATGTCTCTTTCTGCTGTTCCTAACAAACCAGTCAGGGGTTCGCTGATTTACAAGCTTTATACTTCTTCTTTAATTTGGGTGCTAGTTACATTGTGCCTAGTTCTCGGTGTATCCCTTGTTGCCGAGTCTTTATTTCAACGTATCACAGAAGGAGTGACCACTGAGCACTGGTCGCGTTATATAAGCATGACATTTTTGGTTACGTTCGCCTCCATCTTATCAGTAACTAAGATACTTGCTCAAATTCTTAGGCTGATTGCTGATAGAATGTCGTATCTCAAATCCAGTCAGTTCAGCTCCTATTCTAAGTAATGGAAGAGCTTTTCGATAAGGCAGGTAGTTACGATGAGATGCTTGATGAAGGGCTAAGCGTAACTGGGGAAGGCAAAGACTTTTATGCTGAAGGAAGGCTGTATCACATGCGGAAAAATCTTCCAGAAGGTTTTCAACCAACCCGTATTTTGGATTTCGGGTGCGGTATTGGTGAAACCACCATACTATTGTCAAAGACGTACCCGGATGCCATGGTTTGTGGTTTCGACAGTTCGGATGAGACTATCGAGTTTGCCCAAAAACATTACGGCAGCGATAAAATTAAGTTCTATAGAATCGCCTCACTCAAAGACTATAAAGATTTCGATTTAGCTTATGTAAATGGTGTTTTTCATCATATTCCGCTGAATGAGAGGACAGATTCAGCACGTAGCATCCATGAAGCTCTTAGAGTAGGGGGTAAATTGGCCTTTTTTGAGAACAACCCCTGGAATCCAGGAACCCGTTGGGTTATGAGTAGGATACCATTTGATAGAGACGCAATTACACTGAGCTACAAAGAAGGTCAGGCACTTTGTCGAAATGCAGGATTTAGCATGATGGACACAACTAGGTTTCTATTCTATTTTCCAGCGACCTTAAAATTTCTACGGCCGTTAGAGCCCATGCTAGAGTCGGTTCCTTTTGGAGGTCAATACCTAGTGCTGGTCAGCAAATAACTAGGATCGCAAATGAAATACAGTTTTGAGGATAAGGTGTTCATACTGATAACCATTTGCTGTTCCTTTTTTTCTGTTTGGTTATTCTTTCCCGGCGGGATGAATTATGATTCGCTCAGTCAATATTATCAGGCTCTCGGTATTCTACCAGTTAATGATTGGCACCCATTGATTATGACTAGGCTTTGGCAGGCATGTAATTTCATTTATCAGGGCCCACACCTTATGTTAGCACTATTTATGTCGGTGTATTGGGTTGGAATTGGACTATTTGCAAAAACAATTGGAAAAGGGCTTGTGCAAAAGACACTTGCCCTTCTTTTTTTAGGCTTTTTCCCAACGTCTTTTTTGGTGATGTCAGCGGTTTGGAAGGATGCTGGAATGATGGCATTCATGATTACGTCAGCCGCCTTGATTTATGTAGCTACGATTAACACAAAAAAAAGGAATGTTATTTTGTTGTCAACTGGCGTTTTGCTAGGATGCATAGGTGCTGCCTTTAGACACAACGCCATATTTGCTTTACTGCCCCTATTGGGCATGATTTTTTTTGTTAAACACTTTTCTCCAGTAATCAAAGCGGTGTTCTTTAGTATAGCAATAATGTTTGCTTACGGAGTTCCCAAAGTGGTGAATTCCATTGCCGTAGAGGAGCAAAACCCACATATGGAAAACATCTTGCTTGCTTGGGATTTAAGCGGTATTTCGGTTGAGAAAGGCAAGTTGGAGGTTCCGAACTACGCACTCCACGATTCTTTAACGGTTAATTTCGAACTGGTACGACACCACCACGACTACCGAAGTTGCAATGGGGTGATTTTTGGAGCAAAAATTTTTAATCCGGAAATTTGGACAGATGAATCAATGGGTATTACATTTAGGAAGGATGCATTGCAAATTATTAGGTCTAATCCGACTGAGTATGCGAAAATAAGGTGGGCATATACCAAGGGAATGCTCTTTGGTTCTAGGTGGTGGCCAAACCTCGCCTATTTCTTCGAGGTGGGCCAGTTTCCAGGAGACGAAAACCTTGGCATAGAGATGTATCATATGTTGAATCCTAGGCTATTAGATAAAATGGAAAGAGCTTTAGCTCCCGTGGTGCACTATAAGCTGTTTACCGCTGCGCCATATTTAGTGCTACTACTACTGGTTTGCTTTTTAAACTTGAAGATAATTATTAACCAGAAAAAGTTTCCAGCACTGGTAATGTTCAGTGTCACAATGGCACTAAGTGGGCTTTTATACTGGATTCCCTACGTGATTTTAGGCCCGGCCGATGATTTTAGGTATTCGTCTTGGACTGTTTTTTGCGCTGTTAGTTCCGCTTTACTTTATCTGAGCTGGCGCTGGAAAAATAGGTCTACCGAGGCTTTGAAAGAGGAAGAGATTAAAGGGTAAAGTGATGAAGAAAAAATCAACGATTATACTGACGCTCCAATTATTGAGTTTTTATTGGATTCAGGGTTTACACGCCCAACACGGCTACTGGCAGCAACATGCTTCTTATCAAATGGAGATTGATATGGATGCTGAAAAGCATCAGTTTGCTGGAAAGCAGAAACTGGTTTATACCAACAATTCTCCTGATACGTTAACTAGGGTTTTCTATCACCTTTATTTCAATGCATTTCAGCCTGGAAGTATGATGGATGTTCGTTCACGGAATATTCCTGATGCAGACCCACGTGTTGCTGATCGTATTTCGAAACTGGAACCAGAAGAACAAGGCTACCATATCGTTCAGAAGTTGAGCCAAGACGGAACGCCACTGAAGCACAAAGTTCAGGGAACCGTTTTGGAGGTTGAATTGGCTAAGCCGATTGTCCCAGGAGGCGAATCAGAGTTCCTGATGGACTTCGATTCGCAA
>DMRV01000239.1 GCA_003456455.1 Flavobacteriales bacterium | reverse complement strand
TAATGTTGGTGAAAGAACTAACGTGACAGGTTCGCGGAAATTTCTTCGCCTCATTAAAGAAGAGAAGTTTGATGAAGCGCTTTCCGTAGCTCGGGACCAAGTAGAAGGTGGCGCACAGGTGCTCGACATCAATATGGATGAAGGAATGATTGATGGCAAAGAAGCCATGGTCACGTTCCTTAATCTCTTGATGGCCGAACCAGATATTTCGCGCATTCCAATCATGATTGATAGCTCTAAATGGGAGATTATTGAAGCTGGATTGCAATGCGTACAAGGGAAATGTGTGGTGAACTCCATCAGTCTAAAGGAGGGCGAAGAACAATTCATCGCGCAAGCCAAAAAGATAAAACGCTACGGTGCTGCGACCGTGGTAATGGCGTTTGACGAAAATGGCCAAGCAGATAGCTTTGAACGCAGAGTAGAAATCTGTCAGCGCTCGTATAACGTGCTAGTAGACAAGGTTGGCTTTCCTCCGCAGGACATCATTTTCGACCCAAATATTTTTCCCGTGGCAACGGGAATGGAAGAGCACAATAACAATGCGCTTGACTTTTTCAATGCTACTAAATGGATTAAAGAAAACCTGCCGGGAGCTAAGGTTAGTGGCGGAGTAAGTAACGTTTCGTTCTCTTTCCGTGGCAACAATCCTGTACGTGAAGCTATGCACTCGGCCTTCCTTTATCATGCCATTCAAAACGGAATGGATATGGGAATTGTAAACCCAACCATGTTGGAGGTTTACGATGAAATCCCTAAGGAATTATTGGTTAGAGTAGAAGACGTTCTGCTCAATAGAAATGAAAATGCAACAGAAGCATTGCTAGAATTTGCGCAAACATTTGTGGGAACCACCAGAGAAAAAGTGGAAGACTTAGCTTGGAGAGATGCTCCAGTTGAGCAGCGCTTATCGCATGCTTTGGTAAAAGGCATGGCCGATTATGTGGAGCAAGATGTAGAAGAAGCTCGCCTAAAAGCAGAAAAACCACTTCATGTAATTGAAGGTCCGTTAATGGCCGGGATGAATATCGTTGGAGACCTTTTTGGGGCTGGAAAAATGTTCTTGCCGCAAGTGGTCAAGTCTGCAAGAGTAATGAAGAAAGCCGTGGCGTACCTACTTCCTTATATGGAGCAAGATGCGGACGGATCTGCATCTAAGTCGGGTAAAATCTTGCTTGCTACTGTAAAGGGCGATGTGCACGACATCGGCAAGAATATCGTTGGGGTTGTGCTTGCCTGCAACAACTACGAAGTAATCGACCTCGGGGTAATGGTTCCTGCGGAGAAAATTCTCGCAGAAGCGAAAAAGCAGAATGTAGATGTCATCGGATTAAGCGGTCTCATCACGCCATCCTTGGATGAGATGGTTCATCTGGCCAAAGAAATGGAGCACGATGGATTTGATATTCCGCTGTTGATTGGAGGAGCAACCACTTCGCGGGTTCATACCGCAGTTAAGATTGAGGAGAAGTACAAAAAAGGACAGGCAGTACACGTTTTAGATGCTTCGCGGTCTGTTACTGTTGTAGAAAGTCTTCTTGGTAGTAAGAAAGATGCGTTCGTGACCAATATTAAAGAAGAATATGCGCATATGCGCGAAATGCACGCAAGAAAGCGGGCCGATAAGCAGTTTGTTTCTCTTGCCGATGCACGCGCAAATAAATTTAAAATAGAATGGAAAGCAGAAGATCTAGCCAAACCAAACAAGCTTGGTTTAACGCAGTTTGAGAATTTTCCGCTAACAGACTTGGTGGAATACATTGACTGGACACCGTTCTTCCAAACGTGGGAACTGGCTGGTCGTTATCCAAGAATTCTTACTGATGAGGTAGTTGGCGATGCGGCCACAAAGCTGTTTGCTGATGCACAAGAAATGCTCAAGCAGATTATTTCCGAAAAGTGGATTTCAGCAAACGGAGTTGTCGGAATTTGGCCAGCGAATGCCATTGGCGATGACATACAACTGTACACAGACGAAAGCCGGGACGAAGTGCTCTCAACAGTTCATTCTCTCCGGCAGCAGAGCAAGAAAGCAGCCAGTGTTGCAAATCTTGCATTGGCAGACTTTGTAGCGCCAAAAGAAACAGGATTACAAGACTACATTGGAGGGTTTGCCGTAACTGCTGGTTTGGGAATAGAGAAAAAAATAGCTGATTTTGAAGCCGATCATGATGACTACAATAGCATTATGCTAAAAGCCTTAGCCGATAGGTTTGCAGAAGCGTTTGCAGAAAAACTACATGAGGTTGTGAGAAAAGAAACGTGGGGGTACCAACCAAACGAAATACTCACAAGCGAAGATTTGGTCAGAGAAAAGTATCGTGGTATTCGTCCGGCACCTGGTTACCCAGCTTGTCCAGATCATACCGAAAAACCTGAGCTCTTCAAATTGCTAAATGCTACCTCTTTAACGGGTATGACACTTACCGAGAGCCTTGCCATGATGCCAGCAGCATCTGTAAGTGGGTTTTACTTTTCACATCCAGAAAGCAAGTATTTTGGGCTAGGTAAGATTGAAAAAGACCAAACAAAGGATTATGCTGACCGAAAAGGAGTGGAGCTAAAACAAGTAGAGAGGTGGTTGAGTCCTAATCTGAATTACGATTAGGATTTCGTCTTCTTAATCCCCCTAAAGACTTCACTGAAAAGAATATTTAG
>DMRV01000169.1:3654-5933 GCA_003456455.1 Flavobacteriales bacterium | reverse complement strand
ATTTGGTGCTTTCGCTCCTCTCGGATTTCTGCAAATTGTTGTGGAGACCGTGGTGCCATTATATTAAGTTGCTGTGTAAATCATTTATCGCTTCTGTGGGTGTGTTACCAAACCCTCTTACCGATTCAAATCCTTCGTCATCCGTCAATGCAACAACAAAACCATTTTCCGCTTCGCGGATAGCGAAATTCTGCAGATGACTCAAATCAATTGAATGATTGGTTGTTGTTTCGTATGCTAAACTCTCCACAGCCGAATGTTTGATTGACTAAACGGTCAGTCAAAGGAATGGTAAACTTTTTAATTGACCAAGTGGTCAGAGCAAAAAACTTTGCTAAATCCAAAAATTAGACGTGATTAATTTTGCTTGGCATGTAAGAATGCCTGTCAATAATTAAACTCAAAAAGCAAAATAGTTTCAATTATGCGCTTTTTGAACGCGTAAGATGTGAGAGCAAACAGTTTCTACTACTCAGTTTTGCTAACCACATTTGTATCGTTAAACTAAAATCAATAGTTATGAAAACACTTAAAACACTCTGTTTGCTGCTGCTTACCGCAACTTCAGCATTCACGCAAGTACTTCCCGATGATCTATTTGTATCTGGATATGTGCTAGATGCGAATGGTCAAGCTATCCCAAGTCACATTGTCTGCATACAATGGACATCAAACACTCCAGTGTTGCCGTCAGATTCAATGTGCACATCTACTAACGCCAATGGGTACTACTCTTTTACAGTTACCAATGGCTCCGTGACTGGCCCTAATGTAGATTTTAATGTTTCAATAGACGACCCTTGTTCGTTCTTACCTATTGTACAAACTATTAGTAATGGTCAGGGCACTGTCGATATAGTTGCCTTAGATTTTGTGATTTGCGGAGGGCAAGGAGGTGCTTGCGATGTGTCCTTTACTTCATCTAACGACAGCATAAATGGAGCTAATGGAACTTGGACTTTCGTGGCAAATCCAACAGGTACCGCTCCCTTTACCTACGATTGGTGGGTAGACGGTCAAACGTATTCCACACAAACGGTATCTCACACATTTAGTGGTGGAACCGTTGGAGTATATGTTACTGTAACAGATGCAACGGGTTGTGAATCTATGCAAGGAGATACGCTCTTTTTGAATGGAAACCCAAATCAAAATTGTTCAGCGACAATTGTTGTAAACGAAGATTCGTTAGGCGGAGTGCTTAATGCAGAATTAGTAGCAATTGCTTCAGGCTTAGCACCGTTCACTTATTCTTGGTCAACAGGTGAAACAACAGAGAGTATTTATATTCAGGATATCATCGGTTTAGATACTGTTTGTGTCACCATTACTGATGCTAACGGCTGTGTTTCCACCGCTTGTGATGTGGTAGGCTTTGAGCCAAATCAAGGATGTTTTGTCAGCATCACCACAACCGTAGATTCTACTGGCGGAGGTGCGGTTTACACACTTACGGCTTCTTCTGGTTTTGCGGATTATTTATGGTCAAACGGTGCTACTGGGCAGACCATCACCATTCTGCAGTTAAATCCTAATGGAGATGTATTCTGCGTTACCGCCACGGATGCAAACGGATGTACGGCAACAGCATGCGACACACTTCTACCAATTAACCCAAGTGGTTGTCAAGCAGGTTTTTCTTACCCAAGTGGCCCAACTGGCGAGCTGCTTGTTGGAGACACGGTTCAGCTTTTCTTTGATGGCGTAGCTGGAAGTTCTAGCAGTTATTCATGGACGCTTTCTGCAGGCGGCTTCAGTTTCAATGCCACTGGCATGAATCCTTACTACGTGATTCCTCCAACATTACTTCCTGTTAACGGAATGATGGTTGAAATCTGCGTAACGGTGAATGACCCAATTGCTAATTGTACTGACACCTATTGCGAAACCGTTTTAGCTATTCCTTCCAACAATAACGGATGTGGTGGTACAATTACTACAACCGTAGATTCTACCTTGCTTGGCGTGATGTACACGTTTACGGCAAATGCTACCGGAACAGCTCCTTATTCATATTCGTGGTTTAACGGTGAAATAGGGCAGTCGATTGTTATTGAGGCTAGCCAAATTAATTGGGGAAATGCTTGCGTTGCAATAACTGATGCAACTGGCTGTACCATCACGGTCTGTGATACGCTTAACCCAAACACCAGCTCGTGCAATGCGTTATACTCGTGGGCAGAAAGCAACATTCTTGGCGCTCCATTACCAGCTGTAGAATTCACAGATCAATCAACAGGTGCGGTTTATTGGTACTGGGATTTTGGAGACAACTCGAA
>DMRV01000169.1:0-3525 GCA_003456455.1 Flavobacteriales bacterium | reverse complement strand
TTTACTAACTCCGGACTGACGCCAATTGGTTACACGTTTTCAGCAAATGTTCAGAATCCAAACTTGGATTATTACTGGACAATTGACAACCAATATGTTGGAAACGGGTATGAGGCTTACGCTCCTGGGTTCACAAATGGTGTTCATACCGTCTGCTTATCTGTTGTTGATTCATTGAACAATTGCTTTGATCAACAGTGTCAGACGATCATAATTGGAAACAACAACTGCTTCGGATATATTTCAGGACAGGCGTTTGCTGGAAGCAACAACCAACCGTTGGATGAAGGCGTGGTTTACCTCATCCTTCACGACCAAGCAAACAATACACTTACTGCGGTTGATAGCATGGTGCTAGATTCAAGCAACTGGTTCTTCTTTGGTCCATTGGATTGTGGCGATTACTTGGTAAAAGCTTCTGCTAATTCTGGTAGCCAGTATTACAGCAATCACATACCAACGTATCATGGAAACTCGCCTTTCTGGGGATTTGCACAGGCTGTTTCGTTAACTCAGCCAAACGCGCAAGTAACAGCAGACGTAACGCTTATTGCGGCCAACAACCCAGGTGGCCCAGGTTTTATTGGCGGAGATGTAACGCAGGGAGCAAACAAAACCGATCCAGGCGATCCGTTGAGCGGAATTCAAGTGATGTTGTTCGACCTTTCAGGAAATGCTATTGCATATACCTATACCGATGAAAACGGAGAGTTCGGTTTCAGCAACGTTGCTTACGGAACGTATCAGGTATATGTTGAAGTGCTTGGAGTGCAAACCATACCTGCAGTTGTAACTATTGGCCCAGACTCGCCTTCTGAAGAAAACGTTCACATTCTTGCATCAGAATCACTGATTTCTACAGGTATTGAGTCATTTGATTTCGAAGGCGCGATAAGCGATGTTTATCCAAACCCTGTTGGCAATCAAGCAACAATAAACTTCAATCTTGATGCTGAAATAGCGGTTCAAGTTTCCGTAATTGACCTTACGGGAAGAGCAATTTCCACACAATCATTTTCTGTGGGAAGTGGCGAGAACATGGTTAGAGTAAACTTAGAAAACCTGAAAGACGGATACTACTTCCTCAACATTCAGGACGTTGATAGAAGCTTCAGCGTAACACGCAAATTCATGAGGGTCGATTAATGGGTTTCGATTCTTATTCAGTCGGAGAGGGCAGCCAATTGGCTGCCCTCTCTATTTGTCCTAGTTTTTGGGGCAAATGAAACCACCAAAACAATTACATTTGCCGCGCTTTGGGGGATTAGCTCAGCTGGCTAGAGCGCTACACTGGCAGTGTAGAGGTCACCGGTTCGACTCCGGTATTCTCCACCCAACGGGACACTTCCTGAAAAATTGGAAGTATCCCGTTCTTTTTTTGGCTGAAACACCAAGTCATCATAGAGTTACGTAGTGGCCTGATAGGTTGCGACCGTATTCAAGTACAATTAAATAGCCTTTATTTGTCTCTAGTCCGTTAAGGCAATCAAGACCAATGCTTCGTATTCTGATTTTCCTGTTACTTTCTTTTGGCTTCGCGCAAGCGCAAACGAATACCGTTGCAGTAGAATCGTTGCAAGAGGTTCGTGAGAAAATGGGCATACCGCCCAACGATTCGTTGCTAAATAAAACCCACGCAGAACGGTATACGCTTTTGCATGGCTTCTGGGCAAATGTATTGTTGCCTAGCATGGATACGGTAGCCGTTGAACAGGTTTTTGCTGATATAGAGCGGTTTGCTAAAAAGCATAATGACCAAGATATGGTTCGGGAACTATGGCACTTGCGGCTCCATATTCGCTTTGTTCGGGGAGATGCGGAGAAGTGTGTTCAGCTGTCGGAGTATGGCTATAAAAGAGCAAAGGAATCTGGGCAACCATGGGAAGTATTTTTGTCTAGTTGGTGGCTAGGTTACCAGTTATTGGGCACCGTTGATAGAGTTGATGTCGGACTCTATCTCCTTACCGAAGCTTCCGAAACCTTGAACAACGGTTATCGGCATCCGCTTGAGTATTACCTGAACTACATACTTGGTTCGAATCATTATTCGTATCACGATTTTAACAGCGCCAAGAAATATTTCGGCCGCGCTTTGGTCAGTGGAGAACGCGACTCAGTACATGATAATGACAGCAGGGTTTTCAATACGCTCGGATTGGTCTATCGTAAGATGAATTTGCTCGATTCATCCGACATCTATCTTAATAAAGCACTTACCACAAGTTTAGGTGAAGGTGATACCATTATGGAATGCATCATTTCGGGCAATTTGGGTGAGAACCAGTATTTGAGAGGGAATTACGATGCGGCCATCGTTCTGCTAGAGAAAGACGCCAACATGGCAATGCAAGGGGTTGAACTCGGTCTGGCGAGCAATGCCCTTATGCTCATGGCCGATTGCTACCTCGCCAAAGAAGAACCAGACAAATGCTGGCCGTTGCTCGAAAAAGGTAGGGATTACGCCTACAGGTCTGGTCAATATCATCGGCTCAAAACGCTTTATCCCATACTTGCCAAGTGGTACGCGCTTAATGGCGATGCAACGCTTTCTGCACTTTATACGGATTCGACCAAGTTCGTAATGGATAGCTTGGAAAGGATACAGAATCAAGTTCGGGTGGTTCCAACAGACAAGTTGTATGAGATGAACCAATTGCAAATCGAATCCATTGACCAGGAGAATCAGATAAAGCAGCGGAATATGACTGTATTGGCTGTGTTACTTGTGCTGATTATTGTACTGCTGCTATTTCAATTTTATCGCATCAGATCAAAACTTAATGAGGATCGGCTCTTAATTGATAATTTGAATCTTCAATCCCAGCTACAACGTTACCTTAAAAAGATTCAGACTGCCAGCGCAAAGGCCATAGAATTTACAGATAAGGTGATACTTACCGATTCGCATTGGCGCAAATTCCTGAACAAGTTCAATCGGGCATATCCGCGGTTCTTGGGCGCAATCAATACCCGTTATCCCACTTTGACCAAAGCCGAGATTCGTTTTTGCTGTCTCACTTTTCTTTCTGTGTCCGACAACGAAATGGCCGATATGCTTGGAGTGGGGGTAAATTCTATTCGTGTTACGCGCAATCGCGTTAGAAAAAAGCTGCAATTAGGCAAAGGAGATGACCTTGAAGTGCTACTAAAAGGTTTTTGACCATTTTTTAAACTCAAATTGTAACCTTTTGTAACCCCCTGTTTTGATGATTTAATGCATCAGGCGTTCCATCTTTGCGGATTAAATTCTTACAGCTCGTTTTGTGAGATTATCAGTAAAAGAAAACTTACAGAGGATACCAAGTAAGTATGCGCCAACTGCCATGTTCTTTATGTTGATAATGCGTTTGCTTAAAAAGGGCTTCACTGATCATACAACCACTGCAGCACTGCATGTTATCCAGCATATAGAAAGCATCAAACCAACAGCCACTATCTAGCCATTCCATTTTAATACGCTCTAACTATGAACTCTAATATCAACCCATTCATTGCTCTCGGTCAGTTAACATTAAAGTCATTTCA
>DMRV01000041.1 GCA_003456455.1 Flavobacteriales bacterium | reverse complement strand
TCTTCCCGTCAAGGCCAAGTCAGGTCGAGCGTTATATAATGCACGATCAACAAGGAAATACTCTTGCTCGCAACCCAACGTGCAGATAACCCTTGACACGTTTCGATCGAAATATTCTTGTACAACTGTTGTAGCTGCCTTATCTAGAAAATGTACGGAGCGCAACAATGGCGCTTTATGATCGAGCGACTCACCCGTATACGCCACAAAAACAGTTGGAATGCAAAGAGTTGCGCCAATCACAAATGCAGGCGAAGATGGGTCCCAAGCAGTATAACCTCTGGCTTCGAACGTATTTCTGATTCCACCATTCGGAAAACTCGAAGCATCTGGTTCTTGCTGAACGAGCTTGTCCCCTCCAAATGATTCCATGGAGAAGCCATCCGCTAGCGGCTCAAAAAACGCATCGTGCTTTTCTGCCGTGGAACCTGTTAATGGTTGAAACCA
This sequence comes from Flavobacteriales bacterium, assembly GCA_003456455.1. Taxonomy (GTDB): domain Bacteria; phylum Bacteroidota; class Bacteroidia; order UBA10329; family UBA10329; genus UBA10329. Next base: position 3,296 of record DMRV01000041.1, on the reverse strand, counting down.
GTGTGTGTAGTGTGTAGCACCTTTTTCAAGAGACCACGACTTCATTGCGGCAGCAACCTGCTCGGCTGTTCCACGATCAATCTGACCTCCTTTATCTACGCATGTTCTCAGCCGAGTGTAAACCTCAGCTGAAAGATTTTCGCGCATAACTTTCCACGAAAACACACTAGAAGCGAAATAATTAGACACTTTTTCGTCAGGTAATTCTACATCAACAGCCTTTCTTTTGTTAGCCTCCTGTAATGCTTGAAATCTTTGTGTTGCCATTTTTCTTTTTTAGCCAAAAAAGGCTCGGAAAAACCGAGCCTTTAATGCGTATTTACCTTTTAGTGTTTAAGATTTAGCAAAAGCTGCTTCTGCCTCACTAACCGTCTTAATAATTCGAGCTGCAATCTTATACGGATCACCGTTTGAAGCAGGCCTTCTATCTTCCAAATAACCTTTCCACCCTTTTTCCACAGTCATCAATGGAATTCTGATTGACGCTCCTCTATCAGAAACTCCGTAAGAGAAATCAGTAATAGAAGCTGTTTCATGATCACCCGTTAAACGCTGATCATTGAACTCACCGTAAACAGCAATATGTTCCTTTGTCACAGGTCTGAATCCTTCACAAATTCGCTCATAAACTTCTTTAGAACCACAAGTTCTGAGTGTTGTGTTTGAGAAGTTTGCATGCATTCCAGAACCATTCCAATCACCTTTAATTGGTTTTGGGTGATACTCAATGTACCAACCATAGCTTTCAGTCAATCTGTCCAAGAGGTATCTGGCAATCCACATTTCGTCTCCTGCTTTTTTGGCACCTTTTGCAAACAATTGAAATTCCCACTGTCCAGAAGCAACCTCTTGGTTAATTCCTTCGAAATCCAATCCAGCTGCTATGCATAAGTCTGCATGCTCCTCCACCAACTCTCTTCCAAAAGTGTGTTTTCCACCAACAGAGCAGTAATACATTCCTTGCGGCCCAGGATACCCACCTCTTGGGAAACCTAGTGGCAATTCAGTTTCAGTATCCATGATAAAATACTCCTGCTCAAAACCGAACCAGAAGTCATTATCCTCATCTTTAATAGTATGTCTACCATTTGATTCGTGTGGTGTTCCATCAGCATTATACACCTCTGTCATCACCAACCATCCGCTGTCTCTAGCTGGGTCAGGATAGATAGCAACAGGAACCAATAAGCAATCAGAGTTTCCACCAGTTGCTTGTAGTGTAGAAGAACCATCAAACGACCAATTTCCAATTTCTTCTAATGTTCCCTTAAAATTTTCGTGCTCCTCTACTTTGGTCTTAGACCTCATGTTTTGAGTTGGCTTGTAGCCGTCAAGCCAAATGTATTCCAGTTTTACCTTCATAATTAGTGAAATCGTTGTGTTTGCAATTTTCAATTTCAAAGATAGCAGTCGAAATAGACCTCCAAAAAGTTTTTATCAACTTTTCTCCACCAACCCCATGTTTCTGTTGGGGTTGATAAAAATAAAAGCAAAACCTCACTTCTAATTCCCCAAAGCTCGATTTGTTCCACGGTCAAACAACAAAACTGTGATTCAACAATGCTTTGCATGAGAAGAAGTTAATTGCAGCTGATAAAAATCGTGGTGCGTCTCACTGCCTTTTTCGTTATTGCGCAACTGTAATTGCAGAATTCATGGAAAGAAAAGACCTCAAAACAGATTTAGACATTGCGCAAAGCGTGTCCATAAAACCCATTCAGGAGATTGCTGCAAAACTTGGCATTGAGGCAGACGACCTTGAGCTGTATGGCAAATACAAGGCGAAACTTCCACTGAAACTCATTGAACAGGCAAAGGTGGATGCATCCAACCTTATACTAGTTACAGCCATGACGCCAACTCCTGCTGGAGAAGGAAAAACAACTGTTTCAATTGGTTTAAACGAGGCTTTACAGCTGATGGGTAAGAAATCGATTGCTGTTTTGCGAGAACCTTCTCTCGGTCCGGTATTCGGAATAAAAGGCGGTGCAGCAGGTGGTGGTTGGTCTCAAGTAATTCCAATGGAAGACATCAACCTGCATTTTACAGGTGATTTTTCCGCTATAGAAAAGGCGAATAATCTCTTGGCAGCGCTCATTGACAATAACATTCAAAGCAGGACTCGAAACCTGAGAATCGAACCTAGAACTGTTACGTGGAAGCGGGTGATGGATATGAACGACCGTTCCCTTCGGTATATCGTAGAAGGCTTGGGTGGCACTTCTGATGGTGTTCCGCGCGAGAGCGGGTTTAACATTACTGCAGCATCTGAGGTGATGGCCATTCTGTGTATGTGCAATAATATTGATGACCTTAAGGAAAAGCTCGGAAGTATATTCATCGGATTCACCTACGATAAAGAGCCAATTTATGCACGTGACCTAAACGCAGAAGGTGCGATGGCCATTCTTCTAAAAGATGCCATTAAGCCAAATTTGGTTCAGACCTTGGAGGGAAACCCTGCTATTATTCATGGTGGTCCGTTTGCCAATATAGCGCAGGGAACCAACACTATTTTGGCAACGAAAATGGGACTTTCTTTGAGCGATTATGTAGTGACCGAAGCAGGTTTTGGAGCCGACCTTGGAGCTGAAAAATTCCTTAATCTTAAATGCGGGTATGGAAATCTCAAGCCGAAAGCGGTGGTGCTTATTGCTACAATTCGTGCTTTGCGCCATCACGGAGGTGCGCCTAAAGCTGATTATGGGATTGCTGATTTAGAACGCGTGAAAGTTGGTTTCCCAAATCTCGAAAAGCATATAGAGAACTTGAAGAAGTTTGGTTTAAATCCAGTGGTTGCAATCAACCACTTTATTGGAGATTCTGATGAGGAGACAGATTGGATTAAAGCGCAATGCGAATTACTGGGAGTTCGTACTGCGGTTACAAAATGCTGGGCAGATGGCGGAAAGGGCTCACTTGAATTGGCAAAAGAAGTGGTTGAATCAATCGAATCGGACAAGAACAATTTCAAGCCCTTGTATGATTGGAATAGTTCCGCAAAAGAGAAGATAGACACAATTGCAAAAGAAATATACGGAGCTGCAGAAGTAGAATACTCCTTCAAGGCCAAATATGAATTGAATGCCATTGAGCGCATTGGGTTAGGGAAGCTTCCCATCTGTATTGCGAAAACACAGAAGTCGTTTTCTGACGATGAAAAACGATTGGGAAGACCAACAGACTTTGTCTTAACTATCCGAGAATTTGAAATTGCTGCTGGGGCTGGGTTCCTTATTCCAATTGCTGGTAAAATGATGCGAATGCCAGGCCTTCCAGCCGTTCCAGCATCTGAA
>DMRV01000236.1 GCA_003456455.1 Flavobacteriales bacterium | reverse complement strand
ATTCCTTCCGCCCGACCGTCAATTGATTCTTTCTCCTCACGGTGATTTGCATGAAGCAGCTGTGAATCTTTTCGCCTTCATGAGGAAGTTTGAAGAGTTTCCAGTGGATCTGATTCTTGCAGAAAAGTTGCCTGAAATTGGTTTGGGCCGAGCGATTAATGATCGATTGCGAAGGGCTGCGGTTAATTCGTAGAGGCGTGCACGCAAGTTGGTTCTTTTTCAATTTGTCATTCCGAGGTACGAGGAATCTAAGCGCCATACAGTTATTCAGGAATTGCTTTACATTCGGATTGATAGACCAATGACGGAAAATGAAACCGATAGGCACTCACAATTACTTCGTGTACATCACTCACCAATAAGACGAAAACGGTGCTTTACACGGGCATGACCAACAATCTTGAACGAAGATTATGGGAACATGAGCAGCCTAATACAAATCGGTTCACTACGAAATATAAATGCTACTACTTGATTTATTGGGAGCACTTTCAATACGTGGAAGCCGCAATTGCCAGAGAAAAGGTTGGACAAGGAAGAAAAAAGAGCAACTCATTTCTGAACGTAATCCGGAATTGAAGTTCTTGAACGATGAAGTAAAGGAGTGAGATGCTTCCTTCGTCAGTATGACAAGCACAAACACTAACTAACCCTCGCCCAATTAGGTCTGTCCCTCATTTCCTTTATCAGGTGATGCTTGGTTAAGGCATTTTCTCTACTTGACAGCTTTGGGTCTTCAGAAAGTAGATCAATAGCGGCACTACGGGCAGCTTGTAAAATCTGTCCATCCTTGCTGAGGTTGGATATTTTAAAAATAGGCTGACCGCTTTGCTGTGTTCCTTGAATATCACCAGGCCCACGAAGCTTCATGTCTACCTCCGCAATTTCAAAACCATCGTTGGTACGCACCATGGTTTCCATGCGTGTTCTCGCTTCTTGTCCTAAAGCATAACCCGTCATTAGAATACAGAAACTCTGTTCTGCTCCACGACCTACTCTTCCGCGTAACTGATGTAGTTGAGAAAGCCCGAAACGCTCGGCACTTTCTATCACCATCATAGAAGCATTTGGAACATCCACTCCCACTTCAATCACTGTGGTAGAAACGAGAATTTGTGTCTTTCCACCCTTAAAACGCTGCATCTCGTACTCCTTATCGTGCGCTTTCATTTTCCCATTGAGAACTCCAATTTGATATTGCGGTTGCGGGAATTCTCTCACTATGGATTCATACCCATCAGTCAAATCTTTGTAGTCCATGTTTTCACTCTCATCAATCAGTGGATAGACTACATAAACCTGACGGCCCAGCGCAATTTCTTGCCGCATGAAATCGAATATTTTCTGACGAGAAGAATCAAAACGGTGGAGTGTTTTGATGGGTTTTCTTCCCGGAGGAAGTTCATCAATTACTGAGGTGTCCAAATCGCCATAAACAGTCATGGCCAAGGTTCTCGGTATAGGCGTTGCCGTCATAATAAGCATGTGCGGCACTTCGCCATCACTACCTTTTAGCCACAACTTAGCGCGTTGCTGCACTCCAAACCGGTGCTGCTCATCGACAATTACCAAACCGAGCTTATGAAACTGAACCACATCTTCAATCAGGGCGTGTGTTCCAATCAGAATGTGAATTTCTCCTGAGCGGAGTTGCTCATGCAGGATTTTCCTTTCGGCAGTTTTGGTAGAACCAGTAAGCAACGCAATATGTAAGTTGAGTTTCTTGAGCAGCTCAGAAATGGTCTTAAAATGCTGCTCAGCGAGGATTTCTGTTGGTGCCATCAGCGCTGCTTGATAGCCGTTATCTACCGCCAATAGCATGGACATTAAGGCTACAATGGTTTTTCCACTTCCCACATCGCCCTGCACTAAACGACTCATCTGCTTACCAGAACCCAAATCGTGACGAATTTCACGCACGACACGCTTTTGCGCTCCGGTTAATTCAAACGGCAAACACTCCGAGTAAAACCGATTAACCATTTCTCCTACTTCACCAAAAACAGCTCCTAGAAATTTATTCTGATTGATGAGTTTTAACTTGATTAACCGAAGTTGAATGAAGAACAATTCATCAAACTTTAATCGGAACAAGGCTTTCTTCAGCGTATCGCCATCCTTCGGAAAGTGAACGTTGACGAAGGCTTCTTCTCTTCCAATGAGATGATGTTTTTCTCTGAATTCGACTCCATACAATTCTGCGACATGGCCTTGCCCCTTGAGTTGCGAAACCAATGCATTCATCAACCGAGAAATGGTTTTCGTGTCAAGATTCTTCGCCTTGGCTTTTTCGGTAGATGGATAAACTGCTTGCAATGCGGTTGACACCTTTTTATCACGCGAATCGGCTGTTTCCAACTCAGGATGAACCATATTGTACTTGCCCTTGAAATTACTGGGTTTGCCAAAAACTACATAATCAACTCCCGTCTTTAGATTGGGCTGCACCCACTTAATTCCTTTAAACCATACAAGTTCTAGCACGCCCGTTCCATCAGTAAAATCTGCCACCAACCGCATTCCTCTCCCCTGACCAATCAGCCTTACCGACTTTATTTGTCCACGTAATTGAATGTCAGATTCGGTGCTAGAAATGCTATTTAATTGATGAAATTGGGTTTTATCTACATACCTAAAAGGAAAATGCTGAAGCAAATCACCATAGGTTTTAATGTGAAATTCTGCACGCAGCAACTTGGCGCGTTCGGCACCAACCCCCGT
>DMRV01000303.1 GCA_003456455.1 Flavobacteriales bacterium | reverse complement strand
TAAATCGAACGGTAAATCCGATTGTACCATATCGTTCAGCAGAAATTAAGGAGAACTACAACCAACTCAGTTTGGACTTTGAAAGTGGATTAGTGCTAGAATTTCGGTGTTTTGATGAAGGGTTTGCCTATCGCCTTAAAACCACTTTTGAGCGAGAGGTAAAAATAGAAGAAGAAAACATGGGCTTTGAGCTGACCGGAAATCCGAACGTTTGGTTTCCTAAAGAATCAAGTTTTAACTCTCATAACGAACGGAAATATACTGCCACCACAAGCATGGACTTGAAAAAAGGCACAAAGGGTAGCTTACCTATTCTGTGGAAGCGAGAAAACGGACCATTTATCCTATTTACAGAAACCGACCTCAGAGATTATCCCGGAATGTATCTTCAATCAGATGGCAACGGTGGCTATGCAGGAATTCACCCAAAATATCCTGCCACCACAGCTAAATTATTTGACCGCTATGAACCTGTAGGTTTTACGAAGTCATATATTGCTAAAACGAAGGGGAATCGTAGCTATCCGTGGCGTGTTTTCACAATTGCTGATAATGAAGAAGAATTGATTGGTTCGCATCTACCATGGCTACTAGCTGCCGAAACAAAACTTGCTATTACCGATTGGATTATCCCAGGAAAAGTAGCTTGGGATTGGTGGAATGCGCTGCAGCTTGAAGGTGTAGATTTTAAACCGGGCGTAAATACACAGACCTACAAATACTACATAGATTTTGCTGCCGCCAATGGGCTGGAATACATCATTATGGATGAAGGTTGGTATAAACTAGGCGACCTCACCAAGGTGAAATCTGATATTGACATGCAAGAGATTATCGCTTATGCAAGCNNGTGGCTTTTCAGCAGTTTTCTGATTGGGGCGTTGCCGGAATTAAGATGGACTTTATGATGCGAAACGACCAGGTGATGATTGCATTTTACGAGAAAGTAGCCCAAGAAGCAGCTAATCGTTTAATGCTGGTTGATTTTCATGGAAGTCATTCTCCAAAAGGATTGCAACGCACCTACCCTAACGTGCTCACATTTGAAGGCTTACGTGGTTTGGAATGGAACAAATGGAGTTCTGCGCTTACTGTAGACCACGATGTCATTCTTCCTTTTACCCGTATGATGGCTGGACCAATGGACTACACTCCTGGGGCCATGGAAAACATTAGCAATGCGAAAAAGCACAGGATGAATTTCAAGCATCCGAAAAGTCAAGGCACGCGCTGTCACGAACTTGCTAAATATGTAGTATTTGAAAGCCCCTTGCAGATGCTTGCAGACGAACCAACCGCGTACGAAAAGGAAGCTGAGTGCATGAAATTCTTGAGCGCAGTTCCAACCACTTGGGATGAAACCATTGTGCTTGACGCCAAAATGGCTGAGCACATTCTTCTCGCTCGGAGAAAGGATGATACATGGTTTATTGGCGGCTTAACAGGTTCTGTTGGGCAAACCATCAGCATAGATTTTTCTTTCTTGGGCGATGGGCAATTTGAAATGGAACTATGGCGAGATGGTGAGAATACGCGCACTGATGGAACCAACTACGAATACTTCAAGGAGGAATCCATTAATGCGAATATGAAGTACATTATTTCGATGGCTGAAGGTGGCGGATGGGCTGGAATTGTGAGAAAAAAATAATCAACCAAAACCTTCAAGGTTTAAAAAACCTCGAAGGTCTCTAGCATACTAGAAATGAAAAAAGTCTGGCTCATATCGTTCAATGTATTCACGCTTTTGGCGTGGAGTATCTTTTTTGGATATGCTCTTTTTAATGGACTGGTAGTAAATGAATTAGCACTACTCTTATTAACAGTTGCTCAAGGATTAGCCGTATTCGAAATAATGAACGCCATGCTTGGTTTAGCTGGTGCCAATTGGTTGCTTACAGCCATGCAGGTTTTCTCTAGGTTACTGATTGTGTTTCTACTCAATTGGATTCCGTTTGAGACGTTATCTGAACTCAACCACTATTCTGGTTTTGCAGTAGTTGCTATTGCTTGGAGCGTAACTGAAGTCGTTCGGGCGTTGTACTACCTCACCGAAATACTGAAACGCCCCATTAAGGCAATCACCTTTTCGCGCTACACGTTTTTTATTGGGCTTTATCCTTTGGGAGTTACAGGCGAGTTCATGGTAATGTTTTCTTTTTGGGAATGGCGCCAATTTGAATTTAACATTATCAATCTTGCCTTGGCTGGTATCGCACTATCGTACTTTGTATTTTTCCCTAAGCTTTACGGGCATATGTGGAAACAGCGGAAGAAGAAGCTTGCTGCTTAAACGATTAGTATGGAATACATCATCATTGCTTTTGTAGCAGCGTTTGCCTCCCTCCTCACCTTCTTTTCTGGTTTTGGTCTAGGAACGATTCTCACCCCAGCTTTCATGCTCTTTTTTCCGATTGAAGTTGCCATTGCGCTGACTGGAATCGTGCATTTACTCAACAACCTTTTTAAAATGGGACTGGTAGGCATGAAAGCCAACTGGGGCGTGGTTTTACGCTTTGGCGCGCCAGCTGTTGTTGGAGCCTTTATTGGTGCTTCTCTCCTACTCCGTTTCTCTGTGAGTGAACCAATTTACGTCTACCAACTTTTCGGACATCAATTAGAAGTTTATACGGTAAATCTAATCGTAGCTGCCCTGATGGCATTCTTTGCCATTTTTGAGATTATTCCTGCTTTAAAGAAGTTGGAATTTGACAAGAACAAACTCTTTATGGGTGGTGTAATTAGCGGTTTCTTTGGAGGGCTGAGTGGACACCAAGGAGCGCTGAGAAGCGCATTCCTAATTCGCTATGGACTGAGTAAAGATGTCTTTATTGCTACCGGCATCACCATTGCAAGCTTTATAGACTTAACTAGGCTTGGGCTTTATTTCTCCCGCATGGAGGAGATAAATATTCAGGAAAACCTTCCCATTCTGATTACCGCTGTGCTTTCAGCTTTCCTAGGTGCCTATTTTGGCAGAAAACTGCTTAAGAAAGTAACCCTCGATTTCGTGCAATGGACAGTTGCCATTATGATTCTCATCCTTTCCGTACTGTTGGGAATGGGTGTTGTTTAACCTAAACTGAATTAAATTGTGAGACATTCTCTTCTCTTCCTTATCGTAATTATGATTTGTATTGGATGCGAACAGAAACCTAAGACCAAAACCAATAGACCAATAAACCCAAATGGGGATTCTGAATTAGCATTACTCATGCGAAATATGTTCTCAGAATCAGACAGTTTGAAGCAATTGGTAATTGCGGGAAAGTCATTATCTGGCCTGCAACGATTCGAAGAAATTCATACAGCAATAGCTACTGACCCAACTGTGCGAGGACCTGTATTTGACGCATTTTCTGACGTTTACATTGATGCTATTAGACGGTTGGAGTCTTCCGATTCAGCCTCGGTTATGAAATTCAATAATATGGTTACCCAGTGTATGAACTGCCACTCTGAATTTTGTCCTGGCCCTAGAAAGAAGATTAAGCAGTTGTACATTAACTGACTAGTCCGTCATCTACGACTTTAGCATCTTTCCCCTGTTCCTTACCAGCAATCATAATTTCTTTGGGTTGAATTGAGTGAAATAGCAGGAGCATCTTCCAAGCCAACTATATCGATTTGCTACAAACAGTTACCAAAAACAGCTATTTCTCACATTATCGTTAAACCTTTGGAACAAAATAAGGTCTGAAGTCCTTATTGTTTTGAAATATGAGACTACGACTTTTTTGTGCCCTTCTTTTCCTATTGCTTGCAATTGATTCACTTGCCCAACGGGTAGAAGATAGCACTTCAAAACTTACTATCTCTGGGGTGATATTAGATGAAAACGCTCAACCCATTCCGTATTCTGCAGTGGCAGCGCGCTCAGCAACAGATTCAACAAACATTCTTGGTGTTGCCTCTTCGCTTGATGGAAAATTCGAGATACAAGTTCGTGCTGGCACATACACCGTGATGGTTTCATTTCTTTCCTACAATGAATTTAAGAAGAACGCTACAATCGTTGATACTGACGTTGACCTCGGAGCATTGCAGTTATCTCCTAAAACGGAACTCATTAATGAGGTTGTGGTGACGGGCGAAAAAAGCTACATGAAAATGAAGCTAGACCGCAGAGTTTACAACGTTGCAAAAGACCCTAACAATGTTGGGAGTAATGCGCAGGAAATATTAGAAACGGTGCCTTCTGTTGAAGTAGATGTTGATGGAACTGTTAGTCTGCGTGGGAGTTCAAATGTGCGGATTCTGATTGATGGAAAACCATCTAGCCTAACTGGAATAAGCAGCGAGGATGCCTTACGTCAACTGCCCGGAAATCTGATTGAAAGAGTTGAAGTAGTAACCAACGCCTCAGCAAGATATGATGCAGAAGGCGAAGCAGGAATTCTAAACATTGTACTTAAAAAGGAAAAAAGAGCCGGAATTAACGGAGCTTTTGAAGTGAACGCTGGCTACCCAGACAACTACGGTGCTTCGGCCAATCTCAACTACCGAAAAGGAAAAGTGAACTTCTTTACCAGCGTTGGGGCACAATATCAGAAACGTCCAGGTAGCGGTTACTCGTTCCAAGAGTTCTTTTTAGAAGACACCACATTTGCTTACGAACGAGAACGAGAACAAGAGCGTGGTGGAATTTCTGGCAATGGACGGTTCGGTATTGATTACTTCATCAACGACAAAACCACCTTAACAGCCTCGGGTATGTACAATCGTTCTTACAACGACAACACCGCCAAGTTGACTTACACCGATTTTGACGAGAATGGAACCCAAACACAGGTAGTAACCAGAACAGATGATGAAATTGAGCAGAGCCAAGCGTTTGAGGCTAATTTGAATTTTAGGCGTGAGTTCGACAAGAAAGACCAACTGCTTACGGCTGATTTTAGATGGTTTAAAGACGAAGATTATGAAGATGCCAAACAGTTTGAAGAAGGTTCTGATTACACGCTAAATCAACGTTCTGACAACACCGAAAACCAGCAGAACTGGTTTGCACAAGCCGATTATGTGCATCCCTTCAATGAAAACATACGGTTAGAAACTGGGCTAAAGGCTACACTTCGAAGAATCGTTAATGATTACAAGGTGGAGCAACTGAATGACTCAACTTCAGAATGGGAAACACTTTCTGACTTCGACAACAATTTCATTTTTAATGAGAATATATATGCGGCTTACATCATTGCCAGTGGTAAAATCAAACGGCTCTCCATTCAAGGTGGAGTGCGTGCGGAGTATTCTGATATCCAAACCCAATTGGTCAAGACCAATGAAACGAACAACTGGGACTATATCAGCTTTTTCCCTTCCGCGCATTTGAGTTATGAGTTTCCAAGTAGCAACTCGCTACAATTGAGCTACAGCAGAAGAATTAGTCGACCACGGTTTCGGGAATTGATTCCGTTCTTCAGCCTTACCGATAATAGAAATTTCTTTTCAGGAAATCTAGAAGTAAACCCCGTTTTCACACACTCTGCCGAATTGGGCCACTTAAAGACTTGGAAGAATGGCACCTTGCTTTCCAGTATTTACTACCGACATCGTGAGGGTGTTGTAGAGCGTATCTCTCAATCTGACTCAACGGGCTTTATTACCACGTTTCCGATTAACCTTAGTACGGAAGATGCTGGTGGTTTAGAACTGAGCTTCTCGTACAGTTTATTCAAGTGGTGGCGCGTTATGTTAAACGTCAATGCCTATTACTCCATTACCAACGGACAGTTTGAAAACCAGGATTTCTACGCAGAGACTTTCACAGCACATGGCAGATTTACCAGCAAATGGACAATTTTGAAGAAGTTGGATATTCAAACGGCATTCATGTATCGTGCACCACGTAATACTCCACAAGGCAAACAACTCAGCATGTACTCTTGGGATTTAGGGCTTTCTATAGATGTTCTGAAAGGAAACGGAACCGTAACGTTTTCTGCTAAAGACATGTTGAATTCGCGTAGAAGACGGTGGGAAGTAACAACTCCTAAACTGGTCTCAACCAACGACTTTCAGTGGCGTGCCAGGCAGTTTGTGCTCAGTTTCTCCTACCGCTTAAATCAGAAAAAGAAACGCGAACGTGGCAGTGGAGATATGGGAGATGATTTTTAATAATCGAGCAACGCCTGAATAGCTGCTCCTACCCTTTCTTTCGAAGGAATCATCGTTTCTTCTAGAATGGAATTCAACGGAATGGCTGGCATATCTTCTGAACCAACCACCTTAACAGGCGCATCTAGAGATTCAAAGCAATTATCTGAAATACGTGCTGCAATGCTTTGCGCAAAGGAGTTGGAAACAGGCTCTTCCGTTACTACCACACACTTCCCGTGCTTCTTCACGGTTTCGTAAATGAGTTCCGTGTCTAACGGTTGAAGGGTTCTTAAATCAATAACTTCTACTTGCCCTTTGAATTGCTTAGCTGCATTCTGAGACCAATACACGCCTCTTCCGTAGGTGATAACACACACACTTGCGCCATTATCAATCTTCGTCTGTTCAGCTTCTAGCGCCACACGTCCTTTTCCGAATGGAAGCACGTAATCTTCGCTTGGCTCGATGGTTCTGGCTCCTTCTGTGCCTTTAATCTTGCTCCAATACAAACCTTTATGCTCCAGCATCACTACTGGATTGGGGTCGTAATAAGCAGCTTTCATCAATCCTTTGAGGTCTGCTCCAGTTGATGGATACGCCACTTTAATGCCTTTGATGTTGCAGAGCACACTCTCTACACTAGAAGAGTGATACGGGCCTCCGCTACCATACGCGCCTATTGGAACGCGCAGAATGCAGCCTACAGGCCATTTACCGTTACTCAAATAGCACGAACGACTTACTTCTGTAAACAATTGATTCAATCCTGGCCAGATATAATCGGCAAACTGAACTTCTACAATTGGTTTCAACCCAGCAGCGCTCATTCCAACGGTACTACCGATGATGAATGCTTCTTGAATAGGCGTATTGAATACACGATGGTCTCCAAATGTTTCGGCAAGCGTAGCTGCCTCTCGGAACACACCGCCTAATCTTCGCCCTACGTCTTGTCCGTACAGCAAGCACTCTGGGTGTTTTGCCATCAATTCGCGAATAGCAAATAAGGCACTATCAACCATTACGGTTGGCTCTTTTCCTTCGGGACTGCGTTCGCCTTGCTCTTCGGTTATGGGTGTTGGTGCATAAACATGGTCGAATAAGTCCTCTGGACGAGGGTCTTCAAACGTTAAGGCTTTCTCATATTCAGCCTGCACAAATTCTCGTGCTTCCGACTCAATCGTAAGTAATTCTGCTTCCGCAATTTCTGCATCTAAACACTGCTTCCTTAATACGGGATAAGGGTCACGTTTACCGTGTTCCGCAAGGTCTTCTTCCGTTCGATAAAAATCCATGCGAACACCAGAAGTATGGTGGTTTAATAAAGGAACTTTAGCATGAACCATAATGGGTCTTCGCTCCTTACGAATAGTCTTTATGGCCTTTTCAATCGTATTGAATGATTCAGTAAAGCCGGAACCGTTAATCGTTTGAATTTCAAGACCTTTAAATCCTTTTCCATACTCGCTCGCGTCCATGGCACGAATTTCCTCAGCACTAGCAGATATATCCCACTCGTTGTCCTGAACCAAGTAAAGAATTGGCAGTTGTTTGAGCACTGCCATTTGCAAGGCTTCGGCTACTTCTCCTTCTGTTACAGCGGCATCGCCAATAGAACAGACTACCACAGGCTTCTCGTCCGAATCAGCATCCAATTCCATCAACTCTCGGTACTGCACGCCCATGGCAATTCCTGTAGTTGGAATAGCCTGCATACCCGTAGCCGAACTCTGGTGTGGAATCTTTGGCATGTCATCCCGCTTCAAACTTGGGTGACTGTAATACGTTCTTCCGCCAGAAAACGGGTCGTCTCGCTTAGCAAGCAATTGAAGCATTAACTCATGCGGTTGCATTCCAATAGAAAGCAGAATAGAATCGTCTCGGTAATAGGGCGCTACAAAATCTTGTGGTTTCAACTGCATTCCCAATGCCAGCTGAATAGCTTCATGTCCGCGCGAAGTAGCATGCACATATTTACTCGTCACTTTTGCATTCTCCTCATACAGCGTGGTCATTGCCTTGGCGGTACACATTAGGCGGTAGGCCTTTTTTAGGACTTCAACGGAAACAGCTGCTTTTTTCGCTTTTATCATCGGTTGACAAAGTTGATAAAGTTGGTGGAGTTGGCAAAGTTGCTGAGTTAATTACCAATTTTGTAAATTTAAATACAACATGAGTCAGGAATTCTGAAATACGGGTCTCAGATACATACAAACCCTTCTCGGACATAGCAGCAGTAAAACAACAGAAATTTATACGCACGTAAGCGAACGACACATTGGGCTGATTGTCAGTCCATTAGACAACTAATCACATAATGGGGCTAACAGCAATAGCGGTTATTCCCTAGTTAGCAAAAACAAATAGTACCAG
>DMRV01000023.1 GCA_003456455.1 Flavobacteriales bacterium | reverse complement strand
TGCCTTTGTGATTTTGGTGATTTTACCCAGCGCTTGGATTTTTTACGGATTAGTGAGGGAGACCATTTTTCTTGGCCGGGCCGAAACGTTCATCACTCAAAATTTGGAAATTGAGGGAACCGAGGTCATCAGCAAAAAAATCACTTACACAGACACTATTTCTCGTATAGACATATTTATAATGGGCGAGCCAATTGCCGAGCAAACCAAAAAGCAGTTGGAAAAAACAATGCTGGAACAAGGTTTAGAAAACACAATTTTAAAAATTCATCAACCAAAAGACGTTAGTGCTGATCTTGCTGGAAAGCTATCAAAGGAGGTGCGCGTTGGAATCTTGGAAGACTTGTATAAGCGGAATGAAGATCTGATTACCGAGAAGAATCAACGCATTGTAGAATTGGAGAACCAAGTTTTTCAGTACCAGAGAGGTGCAATTCCGTTTGAAGGACTGTCCAAAGAAATGGCGGCACTTTATCCTAATATTGAGCGAGTGTCGTATTCGCTAAGTCTACAAATGAATGGAACTAAAATCGATACAATCCCAACGTTTATGATGGGCTGGAATAAGAGCCAGTCTTCTAAATCTAAGTCTGATGATAAAATCATTCTCCAAGCTTGGCTAAAGCAACGGTTAGAGCTTGATACACTTCGAATTGTAGAATACTAGCCCGTTCAATCCTATGTTAGCCATTCAAAAATCACTTGTATCTCTTGATTTACTCGAACGCTTTTTTGTTTGCGATTTGAGCGCATGCAAAGGTGCATGTTGCGTTAAGGGAGACGCAGGTGCACCGTTAACCGATGAGGAAATAAATTTATTAGAAAACATCATTGATGATATTCTTCCCTATTTGGATGAAGAAGGAAAAGCTATGATTGCCAAAAAAGGCGTTTTCGAAATTGATGTTGATGGCGACAAGGGAACCGCACTGCTTGAAAATGGTAGATGCGCATTTTCTCTTGTTGATGAAAATGGAATGGTGAGCTGTGGGATTGAAAAAGCTGAAAAAGCTGGCGACATCAATTTCAAAAAACCAATATCCTGTCACTTATATCCGGTTAGAATTACAGAGCACGAGGCATACGATGCAGTTAATTATAACAAATGGGATATCTGCAAGCCAGCCTGCGATTGTGGAGCCAAACTAGATGTACCTCTTTATAAGTTCCTTAAAGATGCTTTGACAAGGAAGTATGGAAACGAGTGGTATGAGGAATTGAAAATGATCGACCAATTAAGAAAGCAGCAAGACGAGTAATTTTATACGTGTTTCACGTAGCTGTTTTGGGCTCAAATTCATGTAGTATTTGTTGGCCGACTCGCAACTATTTCAGAGTTACATTTTATGTCACCCACCCAACAATTCAGTGGTGGTAAGGGATACAGCCGTTATAAGTTTTTATTAACGTTCAGTTAATAGGCCGAATGTTAAAAACTAAGGTCAATTGTTAATTACTAAACGTTGTCTCGACCGTCCTTTTTTTGAATTTTTGAGGTGTGGAAGTCGTTAGGGCGTTTGTCACTTCAAGTCCCTCACTGCCAACCAATTAGAGATTAGAACGAGTAAGAATTTAGGTTGAAGGCCTAAAGCCGGAGAGGTTTTCTCCTGAATTTTTAGCCTCCAATCGCAGGGATTGTTAACACATAAAAAGACTAAAGAAAATGGATCAACCAACTCAACAAACAGGCGCAAATTTGAACGAAATTCTACCAGAAAAAACATCGTTGCCTATTGAGCCGATCCTACAGGAAACGAATGATCGATTCGTAATCTTTCCAATAAAGCACAAAGAGATTTGGGCTATGTATAAGCAAGCTGAGGCAAGCTTCTGGACTGCTGAGGAAATTGACCTTCAGCAAGACATGACCGATTGGGAACACAAGCTGACAAAAGATGAGCGTTATTTTATCAAAAATGTGTTAGCATTTTTCGCTGCTAGCGATGGTATTGTTAATGAAAACCTTGCCATTAACTTTTTAAATGAAGTTCAATATCCAGAAGCAAGATGTTTCTATGGATTTCAAATTGCTATTGAGAATATTCATGCAGAGACTTATTCTCTCCTTATTGATACCTATATAAAAGACAATAAGGAGAAGGATTTTCTTTTTAACGCTATTGAGAATTTGCCATGTGTTGCCAAGAAAGCTGATTGGGCGATGAAGTGGATTGAGAATGGAAACTTCGCTCAGCGTTTGGTTGCATTTGCAGCAGTTGAAGGTATTTTCTTCTCAGGTAGTTTCTGTTCTATTTTCTGGTTGAAGAAAAGAGGCCTTATGCCAGGATTGGCTTTCTCAAATGAGTTGATTTCGAGAGATGAAGGTCTTCATTGCGATTTCGCGTGCATGCTTTACAATCAGCTAGAGAACAAGCTTACAGTTGAGGAAATAACAGCGATTATTGCTGAAGCAGTGGAATACGAAAAAGAGTTTGTTACTGAGTCTATTCCTGTTGCGTTGATAGGCATGAATGCCAAGTTGATGTGTGAGTACATCGAGTTTGTTGCTGATCGCTTGCTAGGCGAACTAGGTTGTCCTAAGGTCTATAACTCAACCAACCCATTCGACTTTATGGAAATGATTTCTCTTCAAGGAAAAACAAACTTTTTTGAGAAGCGTGTATCAGAATACCAGAAAGCAGGCGTTATGGGAGAAGGAAATGATAACCACAGCTTTACAGTAGACGCAGATTTTTAATTAAGACCCAATCCGAATAATCAACCCACCAAAACCCTATTCCCCATGTATGTTGTAAAAAGAGACGGCCGCAAAGAAACTATCAAGTTTGATAAAGTAACGGCCCGTATTCAAAAACTATGCTACGGCCTAGATCCTATTGTAGATTCTATTCCAGTTGCTATGAAGGTGATTGAAGGGATTTATGAAGGCGTTACAACACAGCAGTTGGATGAGTTGGCAGCCGAAACTGCGGCTTCATTCACTGTAAGACACCCCGATTATGCATTGCTTGCAAGCCGTATTGCGGTTTCAAACTTGCACAAATCAACCATCAAGTCGTTTTCAAAAACGATGAAGAAATTGTACGAATACATCGATCCGAAGACTGGGGAAAAGGCTTCGTTGATTGCTGATGACGTGTACAAAATCATCGATGAGAATTCTGCTTTACTAGACTCAACGATCATTTACGATAGGGACTTCGGATATGATTTTTTCGGTTTTAAAACGTTGGAAAGAAGCTATCTGCTTAAAACCAATGGGCAGATAACGGAGCGACCACAGCACATGTTAATGCGTGTTTCTGTAGGTATACATAAAGACGACATTAAGTCAGCAATTGAGACATACAATCTGCTTTCTGAGAGATGGTTTACCCATGCAACTCCAACGCTTTTCAACGCTGGAACGCCAAAGCCGCAGATGAGTAGCTGCTTCTTATTGCAAATGCAAGAGGATAGCATAGAGGGTATTTATGATACATTGAAGCAATGTGCTAAGATTTCGCAATCTGCAGGTGGAATCGGACTTAGCATGCACAACGTTCGTGCAACGGGTTCTTACATCAAAGGAACTAACGGAACTTCAAACGGAATCGTTCCGATGTTGAAAGTATTTAACGATACGGCTCGTTACGTAGATCAAGGTGGTGGTAAGCGTAAAGGCTCTTTTGCTATTTACTTGGAGCCATGGCATGCAGATGTTTATGACTTCTTGGATTTGAAGAAAAATCACGGAAAGGAAGAAAACAGAGCAAGAGACCTTTTCTACGCAATGTGGGTTCCAGATTTGTTTATGAAGCGTGTGGAAGCAGGTGGTGATTGGTCACTTTTTTGCCCTAACGAAGCTCCAGGATTGGGAGATTGCTGGGGACCA
>DMRV01000016.1 GCA_003456455.1 Flavobacteriales bacterium | reverse complement strand
CCTGTTTGGCTCATGCGCCAAGCTGGACGAATTCTTCCTGAATACCGTGAGGTTCGCTCCAAGATGGGCGGATTTAAAGAGTTGGTTGAAAATCCAGAATTTGCTTGCGAAGTAACCATCCAACCTGTTGACCATTTAGGGGTAGATGCCGCTATCATCTTTTCAGACATTCTGGTTATTCCAGAAGCAATGGGTCTTCCCTATCAAATGGTAGAAAAGCAAGGGCCTTGGTTTGAAAATATAATCCAATCTGCGACAGATGTAGACCGCATGGTTGTGGCAGAAGCAGATGGTGTTCGTTATACAATTGACGCCATTGCCATGACCAAAAAAGAACTTGACGGACGTGTTCCATTAATCGGTTTTGCTGGCGCACCATGGACGATATTCAGTTATATGATTGAGGGAAGCGGTTCTAAAACCTTCTCAAAAGCCAAGAAATTCCTTTACACCGAACCAGTATTGGCGCATAAACTGTTAGAAAAAATCACCCTTAGCACTATCAACTATTTAAAAGGACAAGTTGACGCAGGAGCAGACATCGTTCAGGTATTTGATAGTTGGGCTGGCATTCTAAGCGCAGAGCAATACAAGGAATTTGCATTGCCGTACATCGCCCGAATTTGTGATGCTATAGATGATGTTCCCGTAACGGTTTTCGCCAAGGGAGCTTATTTCGTCCGCAAGGAATTAGGCGAATTGAACTGCGAAACAATCGGCCTCGATTGGAACATGGACATCGCTGAAAGTCGTTCACTTATTGGTCCAAACAAAACCCTTCAAGGAAATCTTGACCCGTGCATCCTCTACTCAAAAGATGAAGTAATTGTGGCCAAAACAAACGAAATGCTTCAGGCTTTTGGCCCAGACCGGCACATAGCAAACCTCGGGCATGGAGTTTATCCAGACATAGACCCACGAAAAGTGAAGTTGATGGTTGATACGGTAAAGGAATTTCGATTTTAACTAAGAAACATCTGCCCTAGACGCTCGTCAAACTTTTCCGCATCCAATTCAAACGATTGATCAGCATTTGCTTCGCTGCCCAACACCATATCCCAGTTGATTCCTAAGGATTGACACAGCCAGTAGTATTGCGTTCCAATTCTGTTACTAGAACATAATTCAAGCACTTTCACTTTAGCATGATTGCAAAAAGCAACATTTGTCATTCCTGCACCATGAATACCGATTACATGCGATGCTGAGTTAAAAAGCTCCGCCTGCTGCTTCATGTTCATGTTTCCAGGATCAACCACTTCAACTAAATACTTATCTAGCAGTACTTTAATCTCCTTGAAGTTAGTGATGTGACGCGTACCACCTCTGTTGATGAAAATCGCCTTTCGTTCAGTCAAAAAATTGTCCGAATTAATTAACAGGTCTTTCGTTCTTTGCCAATATTTCTTTCCATAAGGCATAGGACGAGAAATGAATAACTCGCATACCTCCACGGGTTGCTGAATAAGTAGCCAGTCGTATTTAGAAAGACGTGTTTCTTTAATCAAATACTGAAAGAAAGGTTTAGACCATACGGCCTTTCCGACCAATAGTGGACAATCAATTTCCGTGAATTGCTCAAGCAGATAAATCTTGTGCAACACATCAGATAGGAAATGAAAATAATTGACACCCATACTTCCATCGAACAGAATCGCCTTGTTCAATTTCAATTTCTGCCCCCAAAACTTGGCTTTAAGCATTGGAATAGGAGACGGGAAATTGTTCCGTGTTCGGATACTTGCTCCGATAATGGTACTTAACCCATCGACAGCGTAACAATATTGCGGCTCAACAATGGCTTTGTTTACTTTCACTAAAATCTCATTGTGAAACCACTTTTCGTTATGGTACTTAACCGCGGCATTCACGCGTTCGTCAGTAAAGTTGGTAGGGTGATGTTCGAACGGCTTCGCCTCAATACGATGCAATTCCTCGAATCCATCATCTTTGATGTTCCAAAAAGCAGACTTTATTTGTTCGTTCAAACTCATGAGCGGCAAAATGTTCGTCAAAGAAAGTACAATCGTTGATTACCGCTTTTAATAACTCGAAACAAAAGATAGTTGTGAGTTGAAAATCACTAAGTAAATTCGACTATGCCGTTTTCATCGATTCTTCAAATTTTGGTTATGCTGGCATTCCCGATTATCGTTATCGAAATCGTGAAACGAAACAAGCTGGCGGGCATGGTTGGCCCAGTAATTCTGTGTTACGGGTTAGGTTTAATTGTTGGAAACCTTCCTAATTCGCCAGTAAATACCAAGTTGAGCCAAGATGTGGCGGAAGGCTGCGTTCCGTTAGCTATTTCACTCATGTTGTTATCAACGCGCTTTATGGCGTGGCTCAAATACGCGAAGCAGACTGCTAAGTCTTTTGCCCTAGCAGTTGTTTCTGTGATGGTCGCTTCATTTACAGTTTCAGCCTATTTCTATTTGCAGGATATGAATGTGGAAGATGTATGGAAACTGTCTGGTATGATGGTAGGTGTTTACACAGGAGGCACGCCCAATTTAGCTGCCATCGGCACGGCTTTAGGCATTTCTAATGAGGTGTTTATTGTATTGAATGCGTGCGATTTGATGCTTAGTGCCATGTATTTGGTTCTTCTGCTTTCCGTGGCGCAGAAAATCGCGCTCAAGTTCCTGCCTTCGTTTGTGCCAAAAGAAAAACACGACCGTGACGAAACATTCCATTATCAGCGGTTGCAGCAAATGACACCCAAACGAAAGATTGGACTTTCACTTCTCTCCGCATTCGGAATCTCAGTGGGAATTGTTTTAGCGAGTATCGGTTTTGCCCTTGCTGTAACGGGAGAGCTTTCGGCACCAGCGGTAATCCTTGGTGTAACTACGTTAAGCATCGGAGCTTCTTTCATCAAGAAAGTTCGATTCCTTCCTCGGACGTACGAATTCGGTGAATACTTCCTACTCGTATTCTGCATGGGAATTGGGTCCATTTCAAACTACACCGAAATGCTACAAGCCAGTCCGAACGTATTGCTTTACGTTACTTGTGTCTTTACAGGAACGCTGGCGTTGCATTTCTTTCTTTCATGGATTTTCAAAGTAGATGCGGATACTACTTTAATTACTTCTGTTGCAGGAATTTTTGGCCCTGCTTTTATAGGACCGGTGGCAAGCGTTCTGAAGAATAAAGACATTGTGGTAAGCGGACTTACAACTGGTTTAGTTGGTTATGCAATTGCTAACTATTTGGGACTTGCGATGGCTCACATTTTTCATTTGGTGTTTCCCTAATTTCGCCCTTCATGTCTGAAGAGCAAATATTTGACGTCTGTATTGTAGGTGGAGGAATCGTAGGAGCAGCGACCGCTTACAGTTTTCAGCAGGCTTACCCTGATTTAAAGATTCTGCTGATTGAGAAAGAAAACCGACCCGCCCCACATCAAACAGGACACAATTCAGGTGTAATTCATTCAGGCATTTACTACAAACCAGGCTCTTACAAAGCCAAGAATTGCGTAAGCGGCAAAGACCAACTCATTGCGTTCGCAAAGGAACACGGTATAGAGCATGACGTATGCGGAAAGGTTATTGTGGCTACAGATGAAAGCGAGTTCCCTCATATGGAAAAGGTCTTCAATAATGGCATTGCTAATGGTTTGACTGATAACCGTTGGATTAATGCTGACGAGATTAAAGAAATTGAACCGCATTGCACAGGCATTAAAGGGATTTGGGTGCCTTATACTGGTATCATAGATTTTGTAGGTACAACTGCCAAAATGTTGGAGATTACCGAGGCTCTCAACGCTGAAACCAAGGTGGTTTTCAATGAAGAAGTAACCTCTTACACCGAAGAATCTGGCGTTAAGAGTATTCGCACAAACAAGGCTTCTTACAAAGCCAAATACATGGTTTTCTGTGGTGGTTTACAGGCAGACAGATTGGCCAAAAAAGATGGTGTGAAACTGGACATGTCTATTGTTGGGTTTCGTGGCGATTATTACGAATTGACGGAGACTGCAAAACATAAGGTCAAAAACTTAATCTATCCCGTTCCTAATCCTGAATTTCCATTCCTTGGAGTGCATTTTACACGTATGACTGATAGTAGTGTGGAATGCGGCCCAAATGCAGTTTTTAGCTTTAAGCGAGAGGGTTACGGCAAGACCGATTTCAGCCTAAAAGACACAGTTGAAGCATTAGCTTTTAAAGGAACTTGGAATCTACTTTTCAATCATTTTGGTTTTGCTTACAATGAATATCGCAGAGCATTTTCAAAACGGCTATTCTTAAAAACGCTACAACGCTTAATTCCAGACTTAAAAATGGAAGACCTCCAGCCTGGGCGTGCTGGTGTAAGAGCCATGGCTCTAGGCTTGGATGGCGAAACGATTGATGATTTCAGAATCGAGCAGAAAGGGAATTCGCTACACGTGTTAAACGCTCCGAGCCCAGCTGCTACAGCAAGTTTAGCAATTGGTAATCAAATTCGAGAAATGGCGGAGGAGCGGTTTGCGCTGAAGGATAAAATCAGTCTGTAATACGATACTTCTCTGTAAACGTATCCCACTTTACGATGAACTGCTCCATAATTTCATCAATATTCTTGAGTAGAATTGGGTCCGGAGCATTCAAATTTCTGAAGTAATCTTTCTGAAAATCGTTAAGCCCATATTTGCAAAAAACTGCACGGCTCATGGCATAATGCGTGTTCTTGGATGGGTAGTTAATCTTCTTGAAGAACGCAATCATGTTATCAATTGCTGTTCGCATTGTAACCGTGTCTACACCAAAAACTCCTGACAATTTTTCAATTGTTAGTTCACGAATACGATCTTCCTGCCCTTCGTAGAAATAATCATCTAGCAGGTCAAAATTCCCCGCAATCACTATCATCAAAAAATCATCTTGATTCTCAGGGTCAACCTGAGCAGGCGAAATGAGGTTCACATCATTATTAAGCAGCTCAGCAACTTCAATAAAACTGGTATCGACTGAATTGAAAATGATGTTGACGAATAACTCCGCTACCTTTTCTTCTGCAACTTTCTTTTTGAATAATGAGGTAAGGCCTAAAGCCATGCGGGTGTAATTGTAGGTTTAGGCAAAGTTATGCTGACGTTATGCGGGATTAAAGTACATCTGAATGTACTTGTTAACATGACTTCGTTAAAAAAAGGCCCCGGCAAACAAGAAGTTTGTCGGGGCCCACCAATGGTCAGTGATAACTCGATCAACCAATAAACCAAGAAAAACGACCAGCATTTGCGTATCACATCAAACCCATCGGCTATTACTAAACCCCACTATGCAGGGGTTTGTTCAATAACGGGGTAGTTTGAAAATATTGTGTGTTGGGAAAGATGTTTCTTATCATCATTCAAGTTTGTTCTACTTTTGAGGTGCTACCCTAAAACACTGAGGTAGATAATTGAAATGCAGTTTCCAGTACCTATTCGTTTTGTAGAGATAGAGCAGTCTGGTGTTCACATCGCTGTTAGCGGTTTTATAAACGGAAATTTGGCCAACATCCTAATTGATACTGGAGCTTCGCAAACAGTTTTTGA
>DMRV01000360.1 GCA_003456455.1 Flavobacteriales bacterium | reverse complement strand
GGGGCTGACATAACAGACGCGGCCAATAAATGCTTGGCAAACAACACTTGCTGTGCTGGGTCATCTCCCCCAAGGAAACCGATATATGCTGCAAGAACACCTCCAGCGATTGTAGCCATTCCGCCCGTCATCAAACACATGATTTCCGACTTGGTCATCTTAGCTAAGTACGGCTTTATAAGGAAAGGCGATTCTGTTTGTCCGAGGAAAATATTACCCGCAGCGGCAAGGCTTTCAGCTCCCGAAAGGTTCATGGTTTTCTTCATTAGCCATGCAAAAACATAAACCACTTTTTGAAGCAGTCCTATGTAATACAGTAAACTGGTAAGTGCCGAGAAGAAAACGATGGTCGGAAGTATTCTGAACGCAAAGCTGATAACTGCAGCTTCTGAACTTCCAGTTACAAAAGAGGAAAAGAGAAAATCTGTTCCGAAATCTGTAAACGAAATAAGCTTCACAAAGCCTTGCCCAACAGCATCAAACCCTGTTTGAACCCACTCAACTTTTAGAATTGCTAGGGCAAGAACCAGTTGAATCAATAATCCCGTACCAATTAACTTCCAATCAATCGATTTGCGGTCTGAACTGAATAGAAATCCGATACCGACAAGCACTGCCATACCAATTAGTCCTCGACCAATTCCTATGAGCGAAATTCCAGCGTCCATAAGTGGAATACTAAGTAGAAAATGAGATAATATATTAGTCATCCTTAGGTTTACTTGCTCAACCTTTCAAGGATAAGGAATTATTTCTTCCGTTGATTAAGTTCGTCTCGAATGAGAGACGCTTCTTCGTAATCTTCCTTAGCCAACGCAGCGTTAAGTGATTCTTCAAGTTCTTCTTCTGTTAGCTGTGCAAATCCTCCAGTTTCAAGCGGAGCATCAGAATCTTCAATAGTAATTGGGCGAATTCCCTCACCACTATCATCTTTCTCAAATGCCGCAGCACTAAGAATAAATTCGTGGGTGAAAATGGGACACTTGAACCGGACGGCAAGCGCAATAGCATCTGACGGGCGGCAATCAATCTCCACTTCATTCTTGCCATCACTGCAAATAATCTTTCCATAAAAGACGCCATCTACAAAATTGTAGATGACGACTTCTTGGATATCAATAGAAAATGATTGTGCGAATGTTCGGAACAAATCGTGGGTCAACGGTCGTGTTGGACTCATGTTCTCCAACTCAATGGCAATAGCCTGAGCCTCGGAACTTCCGATGATAATCGGCAACCTGCGCGTACCACCTTCCTCCTCCAAAACCAACGCATATGCACCAGTTTGGGTTTGGCTGTACTGTAGCCCGTATATGCCCATTTTGATTTTATCCATTCAGCACTCCGCTTTGGCGGAAGGTTCTTGGTTTTGCCTAGGCTTAACCGTTTGCTGCTTTGAATTTACGCAATGCTTCGTTCAAACGTGGAACTACCTCAAAAGCATCTCCAACTACACCGTAATCAGCAGCCTTAAAGAAAGGAGCTTCTGGGTCTTTGTTGATTACAACAATAACCTTACTTCCGTTTACACCAGCCAAGTGCTGAATTGCTCCAGAAATACCAATGGCGATGTAAAGATTCGGGCGAATAGCAACGCCAGTCTGTCCAACGTGCTCATGGTGAGGTCTCCAACCAATATCTGCAACTGGACGAGAACAAGCAGTTGTTGCTCCGAGGATTCCAGCCATTTCTTCAACCATTCCCCAGTTTTCTGGTCCTTTAAGACCACGACCTGCAGAAACAACCAATTCAGCTTCTGGCAATGGAACAACATCGCTGTTTCCACCTTTCACTGCTTTAACTGTAATTCCAGAACTGATTCCGCTTACATCAACAGCGAAGTCTTCAACAGAAGCTGAACCTTCGCCAGCTGCAAGACCAAATGCGTTTGGAAGAATTGAAACAATCTTCTCATCGCTAAGGATGTTTACGTGTGCGTGTGCTTTTCCAGAGAAAACGTTTTTGCTAACCACAAATCCGCTTGCTGTATCAGGAAGAGAAGTAACGTTGGTTACTAATCCTGCACCTGACTTTGCAGACAAACGTGGAGCAACTGCTTTTCCTGTTGAATCGTGTGCAAACACAACCACTTTAGCTCCAACCTGATTTGCTGCTGCAACAATTGCTGCAACAACTTTCTGTGGATCAGAAGCCGAAACAGAAGAATCTGTTACGTTCAAAACCTTGTTTACACCAACAGTTCCAAGAACTTCGGCATTGCTTGCATTAAGCGAAAGCGCAACAGCTTCGCCACCAATGCTAGCCGCTACTTTGGCTCCGTACTGAGCCGCTTCTAACGATGACTTCTTAACCTCACCGTTCTTAGTATCTACTACAATAAGTACTGACATCTTATTCTTTTTAAATCGTTTGTAAATCGGAATTAGATAGACTTCGCTTCGGTATGAAGCAAGTTTACCAATTCATCCATATTCTCTGGGTCAACCAACTTAACAGCCGATTTTGGTGCAGGAAGACCATACTTCACGTAAGAAGTCTTGGCTTCTGCTCCTCCACTTGCAGCAACAACCGTCAAAGGCTTACTACGTGCCGCCATAATCCCACGCATGTTAGGAATACGCTGCTCTGCCATTCCTTTATTTGCACTTGCCACCAATGGCAATTTCACCTCCACTACTTCAACACCACCTTCAGTAGTACGGTCAAGCGTTGCAGTATCTCCGTTCACTTCTAATTTAGAAGCAAGAGAAATGTAAGGCAGGTTCATAAATTCAGCAAGCATTCCGCCAACCTCAGAACCGTTATAACTGATGGTTTCTTTTCCAAGAAGAACCATGTCAAAACCTTTATCAGCAGCGTAAGCTGAAATTTCCTTTGCAATTACATACGAATCTGCTGGGTTTACATCAACTCTCACGGCTTCGTGAGCGCCTAATGCCAATGCCTTTCTGATAACAGGATCAGAAGTTGCATCTCCAACGTTGATTACTGTAACGGTACCACCGCCAGCTTCAACCAATTCTAGTGCGCGTACAAGCGCATACCATTCATCGTATGGGTTAACAATCCATTGGATTCCTTCTTCGTTGAATTTTGAATCTCCATCTGTGAAGGCAATCTTGGACGTAGTATCAGGCACTTTGCTGATAGGGACTAAGATTTTCATGCTATATATATTGAGTTACTGTTTTTCAAATCGAGCGCGAATTTAAGGATTAAGAAGCGCAATTTCTAGCTGAGTTTAGTCAGATTATGTACGGAGAATAAACCCTCTAAAACAGGAATTGTTTAGGGGTTTTGTTCGCGGCTACTCCGCATTTACCGTAACCGTACTCGAATTAACGCGATTGCTTTCGTTGCCAGCACGGTCAACTACCCAAATGGTATAGCTAACCGATTCGCTTGCGCCACCATTAACGATAGCTGCGTTGGGTAACGTCACGTTCAAGTTTCCTTGAATGGCGATGTCTGAATTGTTTGGCGCCAATTGCTGAATACGGAATCCAAATGTCACTTGATTTCGTGAATCCTGGATGAAGAGATTGTTGTCGTCTGTATTATTCTGGCCGAGGTCACCATTACCATCTCGGTAAGAAAGCGTGAAGTATAAAGAATCCTGATATTCCGTTACCACGTTTGGAACAACGCTTTCAAAAGCAATTTCGGGCACTTCGCTAATCTCCGTGAGCTTATCGCAAGCGCTTAAAATGCAGGCCATAACAACGGCTATCCAAATTGCATTTTTCATCAGGGAAGGGTGTAAAATGACCAGAACGTTTTGATTTGAATCACCATTTCATCACGTGGCATTTCTGTTATTCCATCGCCATCGCTTACAGTATATCGCATATAAACTACCTCGTCTGAATTAAAG
>DMRV01000460.1 GCA_003456455.1 Flavobacteriales bacterium | reverse complement strand
ATCGAAAGAATTGAACAGCAACATGCTGATTTCGCGAAGGAAGCCGCAGATTTGAATGGTGTAGCTGCGGTTAGACACAAAGGAACCATCTTGGCTGTTGAGTACGAAACAGGTGCTCAGACGGGTTATTTCAATTCCTTGCGCGATCGTTTGTATGACTTCTTTATTGAGCGCGGCATCATTCTTCGTCCGCTTGGGAACATCATCTACATCATTCCACCTTACTGCATCACGGAAGAAGAGTTAAATTCGGTTTATCAGGCGATAAGAGAGTTCAAGTTATGAGAACACTTCTTCAGCCAAGCGATTACGAGTACGTTTTAACACGTTTAAATGCTTTAAAGGGCTCCCAAACACGCTTGTGGGGAACAATGACCGTTGGTCAGATGCTACAGCATTGTAGAAGACAGGTTGAAATGGCTTTGGGTGAAATCCCTACCAAGCCTATGTTTCCACGACCAATTCAATGGTTGAGTAAAATCACCTTCGGATATTACATTCCGTGGTCTAAGAATTTGGTAACGGCTCCTGAAATGGTCGCAAAAGACGATGTTGCATTCGATGCTGAGCACGAACAACTAATTTCTATCATTTCAAAGTTCATGGAGTCTGATGAATTCCATCCTCATCCGATTTTCGGACATCTTACTAAAGAAGATTGGGGTTTAATCATCTACAAGCACCTGGACCACCATTTGCGGCAGTTTGGAACTTAAACAGACTGAAGTATGATTGCTTTTAACGCTTGATAAACTTCTGTGAGAAGACAGAATTTTCGTCTACAATCTGAACCACATAAATGCCTGTAGCTAGTCCTTGTAGAGAAACGGATGTTTGGTTTGCAGTGAAAACTTGAGATGGATTGTCAAGTATGAGTTTTCCGCTCATGTCAAACAACTGTAACGCTGTTTTGTCTCCAAATTCACCTACTCTTTCGATATTAAGTCTATCTCCAAAAGCCCAAGCACGAATTGAATTCCCTTCCGCTTCATTAATACCAACCGTAAGGTTTGGCATGAAGTTGAGGTAAAAACGGTTGTCGTAGTTTCCTGAAGTGAGGTTTACGGTTACGCTCGTTCCTTCCTCAAGCAGTGTAGATGTGCCCGAAGGATCTGTATCGGTGAAATAAACATCTAGGTCTTGAAAGCCAATCATTTCATCAGCTCTAAAAACGAATTCACCAGACTCTCCAATAAACACGTGAAGCGGAATTACTTCTTCTAAAGCGGGTGGTGGAAACGCTAAAATTGCATAGTTGTTTTGGTCATTGACAGCCGATAAAGAAGCCCCTGTGTTTGTATGGATTCGAACGGCATCGTAGAGTAAATCTTCGCCAGTTGTAGCATCGTCAGTAGCTCCAACCAATATTTGACTGAAGAATTCGGAACCATCACCATTCACACTTAGCCAAAGCTTAGATTCGTCTGCGTTCGTTCTGAAAAATGCATTCGCATCGGTGTTGGGAATTCGTTGACTATTATTGAACTGAAGTTGCGCAGGACCACTATTACCGTTTCTGAGCATAAATCCCTGTCCAGTTTTAATTAGTCCGTTGGGAGTAGCGCTTCCGTTTGCACTAGTCGTGTTTGGGGTTGAGCCAAAGAAATTCCAAACGGCATAATCGGAAGCAGAATATCCACTACCACCACTTGCATCATCAATCCAGAAATAGAAAGAACCGTGAATTCCAGGATTATCATTTACTAATTCGGCACAATCTAGACCGCTTGGGTACGGATTCCCTAAAAGGTTGAAAGGTGAACCGCCCGATGTTGCTGCAGGGTTATAAATAGTAGCAAACAGAGAAGGAGTGATGTTTCCATTGTTAATTGCATTGTCTGAGAATGTTACTGCCCCAGCACTAGCTCCAGCATATCCCCTTCCAGGAGTCATGCTACCATTATATGCAGTCCATCCTGGGTCAATATTCGGGTTGTTATCATCAGATATGTCCTGTGTACTATTCGCAGATGTAAACTGATAAGAATTTCCTGGTACCGTACCTGAATTTACAACCGGAGTTCCCCAATAGTTATAACCAACTGCATTACCCCCAAGTTGAATTACATTGTACGTTCCACTTCCTCCATCGGCCGATGTTGCACCTCTAAGAATGGAGGCATCGTTTTGGACGTTCATTGTCCCATTGTTGTTCAAATCTCCACCAACGTCAAGCAGCGCTCCTTGGTCAAGAGTAAAACTGCTTGAAGCAAGTGAATTATTCATGTCGCCAGTCACATAAACCTGCGTTCCTGGTTTCACATAAACAGTAGTGCGATTATTTACTTGTCCGAAACATACTGTAGCAGTTGCTAAGGAAAGTAGGACAGTTGTTGTAGTTTTTAAATTCATGGTAAGAAAATTTACAGTACTAAAGTACAAATATTCTTAGTTCAACCATTATTTCTATTTATTTGAAGCGCACCTTACGCAATACAGACTTTCTGGCATTAATAATAGTCGTCCCATTGGTATGGCCCCATGGCATTTTCTACAAATTCCGAATTCATTATCGTCACATTTCTCCGTTGCTAAAATGAGTTTTTCCATTTTTAACCGTGCTTGAACCAAAGCCGCTTCATTTATGCTTTTGTTGTTTATGGCGTCCATTCGGCTAATTCGACCTACAGCATTTTCAGGAGAAATAGGCTTAGTAAGTTCTTCTAATTCAGAAATATCCTTGTTTAAAGAAGAAATGGATTCCATAATTATCCGCTTGAGTTCTATTCGTTCTTTCTCTGTCATTCGAGTACATTTTTTTAATCATATACCAAATTGGAACATGAATGTTGTTCAATTGAATTAAATCAAACGTATGAAATCGACACTAGTAATTGTTGAATGTTTTTAAGTTCCACGCTTGGTCATCGAATGATGTTCGTGGCTATGAAAACCCAAATGAGATATTCATCAGCAGCATGACGGGTTTTTGATTTGCAGTCAAACATGGTTCGTATCATGACCTATTCAGATTGGTAAGTGAACAACACAATTCTTCGCATATTTTTGTGTCGCCTAGCCGTGAAAAAACCATGTTGTTTTTGGCGGAAACAATTGCGTCAGTCAAAGGTTGTAGTGTGTTTAAAAATATGATTTCGTAAGGCTAATAATTGTGACGTATATCTGATGTTTTTTCGAAGAATTACCAATTTCATCGTGCTTGCGTGCCTCAAATTGGTGGCGCGTACGTTCTACAGTATAGAGAACAAGTGGGTTCATAAACACAAAGCGGACCCTTGGAAAGATGTGAAACTCATTGCATTCTTAAATCATACTAGTTTGTTTGAGCCGTTATTTGAGGGTGCACTGCCTTGGCGTGTATTGTGGCGAATAGCAGGTCGGATAGTTGTGCCGGGTGCATCAATAACTATGGACCGTCCGTTTGCTGGTTGGCTTTTAGGTTTCATAGCTCCTCAAATAGTTCCCATATCCCGCGAACGCGATGAAACTTGGGGGAATTTCCTTAATGCTATCGGCCCAGATTCTTTGGTAATGATTATTCCTGAGGGAAGGATGAAACGCCCGAATGGATTAGATAAACGTGGCAGGCCTATGTCTGTAAGAGGGGGAATAGCAGATATACTCGAGATGCTCCCTGGGGGACAAATGGTTATAATGTACAGCGGTGGATTACATCATGTGCAAATTCCAGGTCAGGGCTTCCCGAAATTGTTTAAACGCATTCAACTA
>DMRV01000273.1 GCA_003456455.1 Flavobacteriales bacterium | reverse complement strand
TTCAATCACGAGCTTTTTCTCGTGACAATAGAAGTCGGCTATGAAGAAGTAGTGTAAATCCGTAGTGCGGTGGTAAACGATTGGATACTGCCGATAGAATTTCTTTCCCGACAACTTCCTGTTTCGCAGATTAGCCCAAAGAATACTCTCAGAATCAGTGCTGTTCCTGCGTAGTTCTTTACAGAGTTCGACTATCTTCTTTTTGTTTGAAACGGGCATGTACTTTCAAAAATACAACTCTTGCTTTTTTCAACGCCCCCCTGAAACGCTAAAGCATGGCTTTCCCCTCTCTTGTAAGAGAGGGGTGACTGAATGTAATGAAGTCGGGGTGAGTTAAATATTACTTAGCGTTCTCCAAACTATACGTCTTCACATCTGATGGCGCCAATGGCGTTATTCCAAGAATAATATCTGCCGCTTTCTCAGCAACCATCAACACTGGTTGGTAAATGTTTCCATTTGTCACGTAAGGGAACACAGAAGCATCAACCACGCGAAGCCCTTCAATGCCGTGGACTTTGAGTTCTGCATCCGTCACTGCCATATCGCCATAACCCATGGCGCATGTGCAACTTGGATGGTAAGCACTTTCGCCTTCCTTCGCTACAAAATCAAGAATCTCTTGGTCAGTTTGCACATCACTTCCCGGAGAAAGTTCCTTGCCTTTAAGCGAATCCATGGCGTTGGTTTCTATTAGCTTCCTAGACAAGCGAATAGCCTCAATCCATTCCTTTTTATCTAAATCTGTAGACAGATAGTTGAATAGAATACTCGGGTAAACGGTTGGGTCGGCAGACTTAATGCGAATATGTCCGCGGGCATCTGATTTTACCGGCCCAACATGAACTTGAAAACCATGTCCTTCGCTTGGTGCTGTTCCATCATACCTAATGGCCAATGGCAAGAAATGGAACTGAAGATTCGGATATGTCACTTCATCATTACTCTTAATGAAACCACCCGCTTCAAAATGGTTTGTTGCACCGATTCCTTTCTTTCTAAAAAGCCAATCGAAACCAATCTTAGGCGCACGCCAAGGGCTTAATGCTGGATACATACTTACAGGCTTTTTACAGGCCCATTGCACGTACACTTCTAAGTGGTCTTGCATATTCTCACCAACTCCTGGTAAATCGTGCACTACAGGTATTCCAAGGCTTTCTAAATGCTTGGCGTTTCCAACGCCAGATACTTGTAGTAACTGCGGTGAGTTGATAGCGCCCCCACAACTGATAATCTCTTTGGCATAAACCTTCTCAGTATTACCGCCTTTCTTGTATTCAACACCAATAGCTTTTTTGCCATCAAAGAGAATACGCAGTACCAAAGCTTGTGTGGTAACAGTTAAATTCTTCCGATGCTTCACCGGATGCACATAAGCGCGTGCAGCATTCAGCCTACGTGATTTGTAAATCGTTTGGTCAAACTTCCCAAACCCTTCCTGCTGATAACCATTTACATCATCCGTTAGCGGATATCCAGCTTCCTGAACAGATTCGAAGAATGCTTTGAATAGAGGGTTCTCGCAAGGTGGCGTGGTCAACTTCATATTACCCTCATCCCCATGAAAGTCATCGCCTCCCATCAATCTATCCTCAACTCGTTTGAAGTAGGGTAAGCAGTGTGCGTAATCCCAGTTCTCCAATCCTTTCTCTGCTCCCCACTGTTCGTAATCCATGGCGTTACCACGAATCCAAATCATACCATTAATGCTGCTCGAACCACCCAATACTTTCCCTCTAGGCTGAGCAATTCTACGACCATTCATGTATGGTTCTGGGTCAGAATGATAATCCCAATTGTAGTTGTCTCCCGTAAGAAGATAACTCAGCGCAGCAGGCATGTGAATTCGGAAATCCAGTTTGTAGTCGGGTCTCCCGGCCTCCAGAACCAAAACCTTGTTCTTCGGATCTTCGCTCAATCGATTGGTAAGAACGGCTCCGGCTGTTCCGCCACCGATAATGATGTAATCATAATTCATAAAACGTGGGTTATATCCTAAAGCGCTGCAAATATCTACAAATTGAATTCGCAGAAGGAATTTTAGAAGACTAAGTACTAACTGACAATGCTCATTTTAGGAAGAAATGAAAATCAGACTGATGCTTTAATAATCGGTGTTCATTTGCACAAATTCTTTGATTGAAATGAAACGTGCATTAATACTAGGAGCAGGAACGGCCGGAACGATGATGGCGAATGTGCTTGCCAAAAAGCTTCCGAAAAAAGAATGGGAAATATGCGTGGTCGATCAGCACAAGACTCACTATTACCAGCCAGGTTTTCTCTTCTTGCCGTTTGATATCTATCAGCCAGAAGATGTGATTAAGCCAATTGATGACTTCTTACCAAAAAGGGTAAATCGGATAGTTGAGAGTATTGATCGCGTTGACCCAAAGACCAATCAGGTTCTGCTAGAAAATGGAGATTTGATAGCGTATGACGTTCTCGTGATTGCCACGGGCTGCAATATTGCGCCTGAGGAAGTTGAAGGAATGATGAGCGACAAGTGGTACAAGGAAGTGTTTGATTTTTACACGTATGATGGTGCTTGTGCCCTTCGCAAAAAGCTGCAGACCTGGAAAGGAGGGAAGTTGGTCGTGCATATTACCGAAATGCCCATTAAATGTCCGGTGGCCCCGTTAGAATTTGCTTTTCTAGCTGATGCATTTTTCACTGAAAAAGGCATGCGAGATAAGGTAGAAATCACGTTTGTAACGCCTCTAAGTGGAGCGTTTACTAAACCTGTTGCCTCTAACAAACTCAGTTACCTTCTTAAGGAGAAGAACATCAATATCGTTGCAGATTTTGCCATTGAAAAAGTGGACAACGAAACTCGCAAAATCCATGATTACGGAGGTAAAGAGGTTGAGTACGACCTGTTAGTAACCGTACCCACAAACATGGGCGACCCAATGGTAGAACGTTCGGGATTGGGTGATGACTTGAATTACGTTCCTACCGACAAATGCACGCTGCAAAGTAAAGCTGCAGAGAACATTTTTGTGATTGGGGATGCCACAAACCTACCTGCATCAAAGGCTGGTTCAGTAGCACATTTTGAGGCAGATGTTCTTGTAGAAAATATCCTCCATTTTATTGAAGGCAAACCAATCATCTATGAATTTGATGGGCATTCCAATTGCTTCATTGAAACAGGCCACGGAAAAGCATTGCTTATTGACTTCAATTACACCCACGAACCTGTAGAAGGAACCTTCCCAATGGGAGGAGTCGGTCCGCTCAAACTACTGAAGGAAACGCGCATGAACCATATGGGCAAGCTTGCCTTTAGATGGGTTTATTGGAACATGCTCTTAAAAGGGCTTCCCATCCCATTTGTACCAGCAACCATGAGCCTTGCTGGAAAAGATTTTACACCAATTGAAAACGAACTATAAACCATCAATAAAATAACCATGACTATTGCAGGACAAGAAGTAAGCGTAAACGCAGAAGGTTACCTAACCGACCTTAACCAATGGACCAAGGAAATCTCCTTGGAAATTGCTCAACAGGAAGAAGTAACTATGACTGAGAAAGGTTGGGAAGTAATTGCTTGGATTCAGGAGCAGTATAGAAATGAAATCCCTCTTACAATAAGAAAAGTAGGTAAGAGTGGCGTAACAGACATCAAGGAGTTCTATGCCCTATTTCCAAACGGACCTCTAAAAAAAGCATCAAAAATTGCTGGCATTCCTAAGCCTGTGAGTTGTATTTAAATAAACAAGATTATGAGCGAAGCAAAAGCTGCCCCAGTAAAAAAGATACTTCTCATTCTTTCTAAAGCAACCATTGAGAATGTCTACGCATGTTTCATTCTAGCCAATGGTGCGAGAATGGAAGGCATTGAATCAGAGATATTCTTCACCTTTTTTGGATTAGAAGCTATTAACAAGAAGAAACTCCAAGACTTACATGTGGCCACCGTTGGTAATCCTGCGATGCATATTCCAACCATTTTGGGAGGTCTCCCAGGAATGGAAGCACTGGCAACCAAGATGATGAAGAAGGAAATGGACAAGCTTGACATTCCTCCTGTGGACGAGTTCTTGGAAATGCTTACTGCTTCTGGTTGTAAGATGTGGGCATGTAAACTAGCCATGGACATGTTCCACCTTAAAGAGAAAGATCTTTATGATGACATTGATGGCGTACTAACCGTTGGTGGCTTTTATGAACGTGCCGCTGGAGATGGTTCTCAGCTGATGTTTATCTAAGAGATTATTCCGAGCTGTTTTAAATTCATCTTCATAATGGTTAGTGCTGCCATGAATTTTGCTTGGTAGTTTTCTAACTTCACGAGCATGAATAAAAAGGTAATCGCGTTTACGAGTGATGTGCTCGGAAATTTAGACGCTACTGGAGTGGCTGAGGCTATTGCTAAGAAGGAAATTAGTATTGAGGAAGCCACCGAAGCCGCTATCGCACGGGCTGAAAAGGTAAATCCGAAGCTAGATGCCATTAAACTGAAAACCTATGATGATGCGCGGCAATACAATAAGATAAAGTCAGGAGGAGCTTTCTATGGCGTGCCCTCGTTTATCAAAGACAACGACAACATAAAAGGCTATCCAACCCAAATGGGTACGGGTGCTTTCAAATCTAAAATTGCCAAGAGCAACGGCAAGTTTGTTAATCAGTTTCTGAGCAGTGGAGTTAATTATTTGGGAAAGTCTACGCTACCCGAATTCGGTTTGCTGTGTAGTACAGAAAACCCAAAGCTTAATGTGACGAGAAACCCATGGAATACGGATTACACAACAGGTGGTTCATCTTCTGGGTCGGCTGCGTTGGTAGCTAGCGGAGCAGTTCCTATAGCTACGGCTAATGATGGCGCTGGGTCTATTCGTATTCCTGCTGCTATTTGCGGTTTAATTGGTTTAAAACCCACTAGAAACCGCGTGTATGGTATGGACGGTGCCGAATTGATGCCGATTCAAATCGTGCATCAAGGAGTCTTAACCAGATCTGTAAGAGATACAGCCTTGTTTCTTTCCGAATCGGAGAAGTTTAATCACAACGCCCGACTTCCCAAATTAGGACATGTTACCACAGCTAATAAAAAACGATTGAAGATTGCGTTTATCGAAAACCGCCCAGAAGGAACAATGGGACGGCAAGGCAATGAAACCTACCAACTGCAGTTAGAAACTGCCAAGCTACTAGAAGGTCTGGGGCATACGGTAGAACAAATTCCGTTACCGATTGATGCCGATTCTATGATTGATGATTTCTTGAATTACTATGGCTTTTTGGCCTACATGACCAGTCATTGGGGGCGATTGGTAGTTCAGAAAAAAGTAGATAAGTCGCAACTAGAACCGTTTACTCTCGGTTTGGCAAAACGATTTAAAGCCAATGCCTTTAACCTTCCTAAGAGCGTTAAAGCATTGCGTAAAATGGGCAGTGTATGTAGCGCGGTTTTTAATGACTATGATGTTATTATGACGCCCGTTTTAGCACACAGAACACCTAAAATTGGACATTTTTCGCCCGAGCTAAAGTTTGATGAAGTGAATAAAAACGCAGTTGAATTTGCCACCTACACGGGATTGCAAAATATTACTGGCG
Source organism: Flavobacteriales bacterium (assembly GCA_003456455.1). Classification (GTDB taxonomy): domain Bacteria; phylum Bacteroidota; class Bacteroidia; order UBA10329; family UBA10329; genus UBA10329. The sequence continues at coordinate 1,276 of DMRV01000273.1, read as the reverse complement.
AACCTGCTATTTCGTTGCCAATGGGTCTCGACTCTAACGGAATGCCACTAGGAGTTCAGTTTTCAGCGCCTTATGGCGAAGACAAAAGACTACTAGAGTTAGCTTATGAGTTGGAGGAAGCAAAAGGTTGGGCTAAAATCACAGATTAGTTATTGCCAACAATACCAAGTTTGGCGTTTGCTTCAAGATTACGACAAACTACCTGTCATTTGAAGCCGAAATCTCGTATTATAGTAGTCTAAATCCGACCCCATAAATGAGTAGTGAGAAAAAGAAAGTGCATGCGTTTAAAGACGATGCGCTTGGTGAATTGGATGCAGTAGGAATTGCTGCTCGAATTAAGAACAAAGAGATAAGTGCAAAAGAAGCTGTTGAAGCCAGCATTGAACGCGCTAAGGATGTGAACCCACACATCAACGCCATTGTTACTGAGCTCTACGATAGAGCGCTAGGAGAATCGGAAAAGGGACATGAAGGTCCTTTCTCTGGTGTACCCATGTTCTTCAAAGACATGCTGATGGTAAAGGGAGTTCCCGCATACCATGGTACTACTGCCAACAAGAATATTTGGTAATAGGGCGGAGGCGGTTTTATGGCTAAAAAGCTTCCTTTAGTACCTTTCAATCTAGATTCTTGTTTGTGGCAAAGTTCATGTGCAACTTTCCATCCAACTAATACATTTGCGGCATGGAACAGAAGATTGGTTATGAATTGAAATACAGCAATCCGCACAGGCATTTTTTAAATGTGGAAATGACTGTAAGTGGGGTGAAAGGAGATGTGTTAGAACTTCAATTACCTTCCTGGAGACCAGGCCGTTACGAATTGGGAGATTTTGCCCAAAACATTCAGAAACTAGCTGTTTGTGATGGCGATGGTAATACGCTCAAATTCAAAAAAACAACCAAAGACCGCTGGCTAGTTGTTTGCTCTAATGCAGATGAGGTTGTGCTTAAATACAACGTTTACGCAAAGGAACTCGGTGGTGGGAGCACGTATTTAGATGTAGATCAACTTTACGTGAACCCCATTAATTGCTGCATGTATGTGGTGGGAAGAGAGTGGGAGGAATGCAGTCTTCAACTCGATATTCCGGATGAGTGGCGCGTAGCAATCGGGCTTCCAATAATTGGTAAAAACAAGTTCGTAGCTAAAAGTTTCGACCATTTAGCAGATTCGCCTTTCATCGCTAGCGGGATGCTTCAGCATAACTCGTATGAAGTTGCTGGTGTCAAATTCAATCTTTGGTTTCAAGGAGAGTTCAAACCAGAATGGG
>DMRV01000055.1 GCA_003456455.1 Flavobacteriales bacterium | reverse complement strand
CCCGGCGAAACCCCTTGCTTGAGGCTGGTAATGGCTTTGAATATTTCGCGGTCTAATGTCAATTTGGAGGTTAGGTTAGGAAGACTAACTTTACGAACATAGGAAACCTTTAGGATTATTTCATGTCGGAAATTAAAGAGATTATTGAGAACCTTATCCATTTTAGGGATGCCCGTGATTGGCAGCAATTTCATGATTCCAAGAATTTAGCGACGGCTATTTCTATTGAAGCGGCGGAGCTAAATGAACTCTTTCTCTGGAAAGATTTGGAAGATTCTGAAAAGGTTGACAGAGAGCGATTGAAGGAAGAAATTGCAGATATTCTATCCTTTACATTTCTTCTTGCTGAAAAACACGGCTTTGATGTGAAAGACATTGTGCTGGAGAAAATCCAAAAGAATTCGGATAAATATCCTGTTGAAAAAGCCAAAGGAACTGCTGCCAAGTACACTGAACTGTGAGCCTTGGAATCTTTCGAAATTTCTAAACATAGATTTTCAAGTGAGGTCCTAGAAGAACTAGGGAATACCTATTTCGCAGACGATTATTGGCCTATAGTTTATCTTCTGAGTGCAGGCCCAAAGAGTAAGGCCTATGTAGGAGAAACAGCAGATGTCAAATCAAGACTTCATGCGCATCTTCAACATGATCTTAAAAAGAAGTTGACGGAAGTTCGATTGATCACAAGTCACCATTTTAATAAGTCGGCAACTCTTGACATCGAATCAAACCTCATTCGCTACCTATCTGGTGATGGACAATTTGAGTTGTTAAATGCCAACATTGGAGTCTCCCATCACAATTACTATCAGAAAGACGAAGTCTATTGGAAGCTCTTCAATCGGATATGGGATAAGCTGAGAAGTGAGGGAATTGCCATAAGGTCAGTCGAAGAGATCGACAATTCAGACCTTTTTAAATACTCTCCTTACAAATCACTATCACATGATCAGCGGACTGGTTTGCTGAACATTTTAGATTCCATTTTAGACCCAAACAAAAAGACAGTATTGGTCGAAGGTGGCGCTGGTACAGGAAAGACCATACTCGCCTTATTTTTATTCAAATTGCTGAATTCCAATTACGATGAATTCAAATACCGGGAGTTTGAAGACGAGAATGAGCTCTTCGTGGAACGAGTTAAAGAACTGAAGAAAAGGTATGGAAAGCCAAAGATGGGCTTGGTAGTGCCAATGTCCTCATTTCGCAATACTTTGAAGAAAATCTTTTCAAATGTTGCAGGCCTGGAAAAGTCAATGGTCATTGGGCCGGCTGAAGTCACGAGGTCAAACTACGACATCTTGGTTGTTGATGAATCACACCGTCTTCGTCAGCGAAAGAACCTCGGTTCATATTTCCGTGCGTTCGACGATGCATCCAATAGATTGGGCCTAAATCGAGACGAGACCAACGAACTAGAATGGGTGAACAAGCAATCGGTGAAGAGCATCCTCTTTTATGACCCAAGTCAGTCAATCAAACCGTCTGATGTCCCAGCTAGCGCGTTCGAAAAATTGCGACATACTAAAGGGACAGAACTGCAAACATTGGTATCGCAGTTTAGAGTCAAGGCGGGCAATGGCTATTCACATTACATTGATCAGCTAATTGCTTGCAAGCTTAAAAAGGGTGATGGATTTGAACATCCGAATTATGAATTCGCCCTTGTGGATGACATTACGATTTTTCGCAATTTAATTCTAGAAAAAAACGAAAGTCATGGATTGTCGCGCATGATTGCGGGCTATTCGTGGAAATGGATATCGAAAAAGGATCCGAGTTTATTTGATATCAATATTGAAGGCCTTGAACTGAGGTGGAATACTTCAGCGAACGATTGGATAAACCATACTGGCTCCGAAAGAGAAGTTGGATGCATTCACACAACCCAAGGATATGACCTGAACTATGCCGGGATTATTTTCGGTCATGAGATTACCTACAATAAAGAAGAGGACCGAGTTGAGATTCTGAAGGAAAACTACTTCGACAGGAATGGGAAGGTTGGCATTCAAAGTGATGACCAACTTAGAGATTACATCTTGAACATATACAAAACCATCATGCTCCGTGGGATTCACGGAACCTTCGTATATGTATGCGACCCATCGCTTCGAGCCTATTTTAAGGAAAGAATTCCACTTTATAAGAAAGAGGAAACAGAAGATTATCATCTAGTTGAGGCGCCTAAATTGGTTCCTTTCGTAAATGCAGTACCGCTCTATGATCTGAAAGCTGCAGCCGGTAATTTCAGTGACCCACAAATAGTTGAGGACAGTGATTTTGTATACGTCGGAGAGGACTTGAATCTCAACGAAGATTATTTTGCTACTCAAGTGGTAGGGGAGTCCATGAACAGAATCATTCCTAATGGTTCCATCTGTCTGTTCAGAAAAGACAAGGGAGGCTCTAGAAATGGTTTGATTGTTTTAGTTGAATCACAAGACATTCACGATTCGGACACTGGGGCTAGCTATACGGTGAAAGAATACAGGAGTGAGAAAATGCTTGATGAGCACGGCTGGGCGCACAAGAGTATTTCGCTCAATCCGTTGACTGAAAATCCTCAATACAAGAGCATAGTACTAAATGAGGAGAGTATGAGCGAAATGAAGGTTATAGGGAGGTTTGTGAAGGTGATATCAAGCTAAAAAGAGGTTGCGGAACTTCGATTATAACTTGTAGGTGTTAAATCCGAAACCAAGTCAATCTAGCCCTATTCGGAACTTGACCTCGATTTGTAATGTCTCTACAGAGTTTGGCGCCATCCCAAGTCAAAAAAGCACCTACCTATACTTTGCAGAAGTAAACGACATTAAGACTTTCAATAGGGTGAAAGAGCTGAGTAGGCTGGGGGAGGCTTATTACTGCATTCCCGATCAAGTTGAATACGAAGATCAAACTCTGATTTACGCCTTAAACATATCGCCATTTGAGGCCTTTGCAGAAGAGGTTGTTCGGGTTTCCTCCATTCCTTACAAGCAGGCGAGAGAGGATTTGGGGTGATGCATGAGGTGCTACTACTTTCCTA
>DMRV01000371.1:1761-4996 GCA_003456455.1 Flavobacteriales bacterium | reverse complement strand
AACATGTACAGTCAAATGTTACTTGTAATCATAGTGCTCCAGTCGGCAATAACCTTGTTTTCAGTTGTAACCCTTCCTGTAGAAATTGATGCGAGCAACCGAGCATTAGCTTGGTTGAACAATAGCGGCCTCACCAGAGGAAAGGAACACGAAGCGGCTACAACTGCACTGAATTGGGCAGGTAGAACCTACATCGTAGCAGCTTTGGCTTCGCTTACTACATTGCTTTATTACATCATGAGATACATGGGAAGTAGGGATTGATTAACTATCATGCGATTCGTGGTAACAAGTTTTCTAGGTATTTGCTTAGCGTTTCGGAAAGATTTTTGGTTTTAGCGTGTTTTTTAAGATTCGGTCTATTTATTCAGACGGAAAGTTTCCCGAGTATAGTAAATCTACAGACTATTATTGCTTGAGGCTGCAAGAATTGTAGTTGACCGAATGTATCTATTGTCATTGCGCTTAGTATACCCCGGTATAATCGATAATAGAAGTGGTTAGGTAGTGACTGGTAATTACTCTTTTATAACTTGAATTGCATATTCACTCGGATTTTTAGTAGCTCATCTTCTTCCGCAGATGCAGCATCTTCTATAGCAACTCCAAGAATTTCACCACTAGCCAATGCTTTCATTCCGACTCCTGGAATGGACGATATGGTAATAAAATCATTTTTACGAATTGGTCCATTTTCTAAATTGTATCGGATATACGTGTAATTGTCGGTTATCGCTGCGGTTTTGGTCTTTATCATTCAAGAAAACAGAAAAGGGCTTTATTTTGGTCTAATCTTGGCATCGGTTTTCGTGGCACTTCAAATTATTGAAGTTCACCAGCAAAAGAATCAGAAGTTCATCGCTTGCTATAATGTAAAAAGAGAGACCGCCATCGCTTTTATAAAGGGTCCTGAAATCACAATGTTCACTAGTTCAAATTTCTGGAAAAATGAACAGACTATGCTATTTCATGTACGCCATCATTGGTGGAATAAAGGCATTCAAACGAAGCATTTTGTTGAATTCGATGACTCGATGACGGATAGACAAATAAGCTATGGTAATCAATCATTTAGTGTGCTAGATCTTGCTCAGGTCGGTTTAGCTAAGAGTTGGGTACACTCCGATTCATTACAATGAGCATTTGCCTCAGCTATCATCGCTTAATCCGGAACTGAAACTCAGTACCGTTAAAAGTCTTACAGAATATGATTTTGAACACGCGGATGAATCCTTTAAATTATTTGAAGACACGCTAGTGTTGACGAATCCAAAGACTTCAAACCCATTCGATTATAAGAAATTCGTAAATTTAATATTTCGAACAATTATTAATAGTTAATGGACTGAATATGCGCCATATCTTCTTCTATTTTCAGCTTTCTGTCTTAATAGTGAATCCGGCTATCGCGCAGGTATATTTTGAGGACGTTGCCTCTGCTTCGGGTATAGAGCACTTTTCAAGTCCAAACCCATTTGCCGGACTGATGACAGGAGGTGCAGTCTGGGCCGACCTTAATAATGATGGCTGGGAAGACCTTTACATTACTGGTTCAACTGTTACCGACAAATTATATCTGAACAATCAAGACGGAACGTTTATTGATGTTTCAGTCTCCTCGGGTATAAGTTCGGTAACGACCAACTACAATACAATGGGGGTTGCTGCGGGAGATTTGAATAGAGACGGGTTCGTGGACCTTGTAGTCACGACTGATCTGATAAGTCGAAACCTGATATTTATCAATAACGGTAATGGAACGTTTACAGAATTCGGGAACCAACTTGGCATTGGAGCAGATATAGCTTTTTCTTTTGGCGTAGCTCTTGGCGATTATGATGGAGACGGATGGTTGGATATTTACATTGCCAACTGGGTTCAGAATTCACTTCAGCAAACTGCGTATCCAGACCGATTGTATAAGAATAATGGTGATGGGACCTTCACAGATGTGACCGTTAGCGAATCCGTTTTTGTAGCCAACGGCTGCGGCTTATCCGCCTCGTTCAGTGATTTTGATAGAGACGGAGACCTAGACATCCTTGTGGGAAATGATTTTGGTTACTGGACTTGGACCGTTGGAAACACGCTTTTCGAGAACGACAACGGCAATTTAGTCGAAGCCTCGGAAAATTATGCTTTTGATATAGATATCAACGCAATGTCAATGGCTGGAGGCGACATTGATGAGGACCAGGATCTGGATTATTATATCACTAATATCAACGGAAATGCTTTAATGAGAAACGATGGTAGCTCCTTTGTTGACATTGCGGAATCAGCTGGGGTCAAAGGTGAATTTAATTTAATTGATACAACAGGTGCGCAGTATGTCGATGCTGTATGCTGGGGAGCGGTGTTTTTCGATTATGACAACGACACTTATCAAGATCTGTTTGTCTCTAACGGTAAACTAGCTTCGTTTTTAGCTGATACAACAGCATACTTCCAGAATAGGCTGTTCAAAAATGAAAGTGCCNNCAGGCTCTTTTGAAGATGTCTCTGAACAAGCAGGTATGAGCTCGCCATTATTGAGTAAGGGGTGTGCTTCTGCAGATTATGACCACGATGGAGACGTTGATATGGTTATTGTGACAATGGATACTATAGATGGCGTTTCCAGAACCTTATTAATGGAGAACATCAATGGTAATCAGAAGAATTGGCTCCAATTGAACTTAAAGGGAGTTGTTTCGAATTTTGACGCTCTTGGCACGATGGTAAGCGTACACGTTGATGGTAGAACGTTTATTAGAGAAATTGATGGGGGAGGTTCCAGTTATATGTCTCAAAATAGTAANNGTGGTCCACTTTGGTTTAGATACATATCAGGAGGTAGATTCAGTAACGGTAGTTTGGCCTGTATCCGCACCTACCACCTTATATAACGTTGAGGTGAATCAACGAATTGATGTGACTGAACTGCAAAACCCACTAGGAGTGAATGAAAGGTCAAGACATATCGTAAGTGTTTTTCCCAACCCTGCTGAAGATTACTTTACGCTAACAACAGCTAATACACCGATAATAAGCTTTGAGGTATTTAATAGCTCTGGCATATTAGTCCATAAAGAAGAGCTTGAAAATGTATCGAGCCATAAAGTAGATATCAGCTTTCTGTCTTCTGGAGTGTACAGTCTCGGTGTCACCTCAAACGTCACCAAAATTTGGAAAAGACTTGTAATTCAATAAAGGCTAGGCTCATTTGGCTTTTCTTCACGTTAATTCAATTCAA
>DMRV01000371.1:0-1741 GCA_003456455.1 Flavobacteriales bacterium | reverse complement strand
CATTAAAATCGTACATTTTTATTTGTAGATGGCTCTTAAGTATCAGTGCTTTGGCACTGTTACAAAGTAGCTGTTTTGGTCAAGTTCAGTTTGTAGACGTAGCTCAACAAGCTGGTATTGACCATTTCGTTAATCCACATCCATTTGCTCAGCAAAGAACAGGTGGTGCGGCTTGGTTTGATTTTAACAATGATGGTTGGGAGGATATTTACCTCACTGGTAGTGGATTAGGAGACAAACTGTATCAAAACAATGCAGATGGAACATTTACCGATAAGTCAGTCGAATCAAGCATTGAATCAGTTACGTCTGGTATTGTAACGATGGGCGTTGCTACAGGAGATATTAACAGAAATGGTTTTGAAGACATAATTATAACAACAGATTTTTCAAATAATAATCTGGTATTCCTCAATAATGGTGATGGTACTTTCTCTGAAGAGTCGCAGAATCTTGGAATTACTGACGTTGCTTTTTCATTAGGGGCGTCTCTTGCAGATTTTAATGCCGATGGTTGGCTTGATCTATACGTATGTAATTGGATGGATAATCCGTTGTTTGAAACGACTTACACTGATCGGTACTATATAAATGATGGCGATGGTTCATTTACGGATTTCACTAACCAGTATGGATTGCTCTCAACCAATCGGGCGGGAGCAGCGTGTTTAGCTACCGATTTTGACAACGATGGCGATGCTGACCTGGCGGTGGTAAACGATTACGGAATTGTGCCCTGGATAGAAGGAAATCGACTGTTTGAAAATTTAGGCACAGGCTTTAATGACGTATCTGCCGCTAGTGGCTTCTCCTTAGAAGTTTTTGGTTTTGGCATTGGCGCAGGTGATATAGATGAAGATTTAGATATGGATTATTACATCAGTGCAATCGGCAGAAACTCCTTACTTATAAATGACCAAGGTAGTTTCACGGATATAGCTGGTATGTCAGGAGTCTGGAGCCAGTGGAATGTCGTAGATTCCGTTGCTGCTCCCATATTTACTCAAGGTATGAGTTGGGGCACTGCTCTTTTCGATTATGACAATGACACGTATTTGGACATCTTTTCTTCCAACGGTAGACTTCCTTTACCCGAAGAAGAACAGCAGATTACCATTGACGAAAGTAGGATGTTTCGGAATATCAGCGCAACAGGTGTTTTTGATGATGTTTCATTAGAGGTGGGACTTGATTTGGAAGAAGATAATAAGGGCTGCGCAAAAGCTGATTTTGACCACGATGGGGATATCGACCTTCTCATAGTTACCAATGATTCCGTTGGTGGATTGGACAGGACGGTACTTATGAGAAACGAAGGAGGAAATGCTTTCAATTGGGGGCAATTTGTTCTTCAAGGGGAAACCTCGAATTTTCAAGGAATCGGTGCAAGAATATGGTTGTACGCAAACGGTAGAACCTTTCTTCGAGAGATTGATTCTGGAGGAGGGAGTTATCTATCTCATCATAGCAAAGTGGTTCATTTTGGGTTGGATGATATTAGTGAGATTGATTCGGTTATTGTTGATTGGCCTAGCACAGAACCTCAAACTTATGTTGGTGAGTTTGTAAACGCTAGAACTATTCTTTTCGAGGGTCAAGGGCCAATTACGGGGAATAATGGAATGGACACCAACGAAAGCCATAGTTCAGTGAAGATTTACCCAGTACCATCTTTAGATGGTGTCTTGAATGTAAATGCAGATTTAGCCTACGATAGACTAGACATTCTGGATATTAATGG
>DMRV01000452.1:4491-8395 GCA_003456455.1 Flavobacteriales bacterium | reverse complement strand
ATTTCTCCACTAAAAAGGCTGAACCATTCGTCATTTTCCTTGGCTGCAACATTTACTAAAAGATGGTACTTGCTATTACTCACAAACAACAAATCCAAGTCGCCTGTTTCTGGTTTTGAAGGTTTGGTTGTTGCGAACACCAACGCCAACTCTGGCAATTGCACTGCTTTTGGTCCCTTAGCAATTGGTTTAGAAACAGGTCTTGCTTCAAATTTCTCCAGCACAACCACTTTCGGTTTTTCAGGAACGTGATGCCTTTCTGCTGATACAAGCTTGGCAATAGGATGCGAATGTCTTAAGCCCCACTCATCTTCAACCAAAGCCATTTTAGCATCAATGAATTTGATGATATTGGCTTCCCCAACGTCATCCAGATAGCGTACTTTTTCTCCAACCTCAAGCATAACTTAAAAGTAAACGGGGTGGAATTTCGTCTTGCCCAGCGTATTGAACTCAACTGTAGGGAACGGGAGCTTGATAATATTTACTGCTTTAAAAATGGTTCTTAGCCACTTTTTATTGGTCCTAATCTTTGTCAAATCTACATCCAGCGAAATATAGAATTGTCTGTGCCGAATGAGATTTGGAAGCTCGTTTCCATCATTATCAAAATCTGGATTCTCCATTCCACCAATCATTCCGCCCGCACCAAAACCAACAGCAAAGTTTATCCATCTCGGAAACTTGCTTTCGTCCTTTAAAAACGAATGAATATTGGCAGAAAGCCAAAAGGTTTGCCCATTATAATCCTTCAGCATTTGAGTAGCGAAACTATCTCCCAGCAAATTTGGGCGGTACTTGGCATACCGAGTGGGGTGGTAAGAAATTTTAGGCGTAATCCGCTGCTCATTCCAAGCTAATTCTTGAAGAATTACCGCAAACGACCCAGCCGTGTTGACTGTAAAATCACTTAATGAAAACCCCCAAGCAGCAGATAAACCATCTAATATTTCAATGCCAGCCAAATAAAAACTGCCCATAAATCCACCAACCCAAATGCTTGTTTTTCTATTAAAACCAGCCCATCGCATTAAATCGATGTAATAGTATCCGATGGCGTAGCTGGTCAGGAAATGACCTGCCTTATCCATTTGAAACCACTCCCGACTATCATCAAACGTTTTAAATTTTGATCTCGGTTCATTCGCATACCAAAGTTCATTAAGACCAACAACAGACCCAACCCACAGCGCGGCACTTCCTCCTCCTAATCCCCAAGCACGAGGCTTACTGATAGAGTCTGAATATGTTTTCCAGTGAAACTGTGTTTCTTGCGCTGAAGCGTTCTGTTGCCAAAAACAAACAACCAGGAATAAAACTAACAGGCGCTTAAACATATTACAAAGGTAGGTAGAAGGTTTTTCCGTGAAACACTCCAAATAGCTTTACCACTAATGTTTTGAGAAAACTGACAAACTGTTTACTAAAAAAGCCCCGATACGAATACGTATTGGGGCTTTTCATTTGTATTAAAAAACTCAGTTTCCGTTGATGTATGCGTTGAGTTCGTCAATACTTGAACTAAAATCGAACGCATCGTTTAGTTTATAATAGTTGCCTATATCGTAAGTCTTGTTGTAAGCAAACTTGGCATATTCAAGCTTTGCAGAGTCAAAACTAAGTTCCATCATTATTGTTCTGGCCTGGTCAACAGTTAGGCAATTGGAACCTGTAATTTGCTTTGCTACCGTTGCCTTTTCATCATCGAAACTTCTAGAAGAAACAGATTTTAACGCATCCGAAAATGGACCATGACTCATTGGCCAAGGACAGCCAATAGGACCATTATATCCAGGCATTACATAATGATTTGGCTCATAAACTGGTTCAAAACTAGGTGCGGATGTGGTAGTAGTTGTAATCGACTCGGTATAGGTTGAACTACCGCCTTGAGGCATACTTAAAAAAGGGTCGTTCATATTCACATTGACATTTATTCCAGGTACACCTAGAGACATGTTGACCCCACCTCCGTTATTCATAGAATTTGACTGGGAAGCAGTAGATGTCGTAGTTGTAGTGGTTACAGATTGCTGAACTGGGGCAGGGACAGGCGCAGGAACTGAATGGTACACTACCACCTGTTGGTTTGATGGCGGTGGTGTAGCCAGATTAAGAGATGTTGCAGTTTGAGCACGCAAGGTCAGTTCTCCATTCCTTTTGGCCTTTATCTTATACACGTATTCCATTCCCGCGTCTCCGAAAAATATTTTCTTATCCACTTGTATGTTGCTGCTTTCAAACACCACCCTTGCGTCATAGACGAGCTGATTCAAATCCGTTACTCGAACATTCGTCATTGCTTCCTCATTCTGCTTGACACCATTAAGAATCAAAAAGAATGGATCTGGATCAGTTGTATAAACAACCAAATCACTTATCGGCTGGGCAAGAACGTTCACCGCAAAAAAAACTGAAAATAAAAATGTAAGAATCCTCATGTTAAAGATTATTTCCCGTTGATATAATCATTTAACTCATCAACGCTAGAACTAAAATCGAATGCATCATTCAACTTGTAATAGTTTCCGATATCATAGGTTTTATCATAGGCAAACTTGGCGTACTCAAGCTTTGCGGAATCAAAACTAATTTCCATCATCATTCTTTTAGCCTGTTCAACAGTTAGGCAATTGGAGCCTGTAATTTGCTTGGCTACCGTTGCCTTTTCATCGTCAAAACTTTTGGATGAAACCGACCTTAGCGCATCCGAAAATTGATTTTCACTCATTGGCCAAGGACATCCAATTTTACCATTATAACCAGGCATGACATAATGATTGGGGGCAGTTTCTCCTCCACCTGCTGAAGTAGTGGTTGTGGTAGTAGTTGTCTGAGTCTCGGTATATGTTTCATTCATATTCACATTCATATCAATCCCCATTCCACCCATATTCATGTTTACATCTATGTCAGTATTCTGAGCTAAAACTGTCATACTACCACACACTGCCAAAATTGTAATTGCTGATTTCATTGTTATCGCTAATTTCATAAGTAAAATTTATATTATTTTTCTTCCCTTGTTGACAAAATTGATGCCAAAGATATAAGAGAAACAACAGAAGAATTAGTCAGTCTTTGAATTTGCCTGGCCTAGCATCTGCGGGCAAGTTATTTAGGCTACGGTTTTTTGCAAAAACATCACGATATAAAATCCACTTACCTTTTTTGAATATCAGACCATCATAGCTAAAATCGGGTCCATAAAACTGGTATTGTCCTTCAAACCGAGAATCTTCTGGTGCTAGATGATCCATGATAATCATCTTTTCCTTTTCGTCATAATTTAGTGCCATCGAAACATCGTTGGCGTACTCATAAATAAGGCGGTGCACTGGAAGTTCCTTTTCATTTTTGAATAAGGAAGAACCTAAAATAACCGACTTCCCTTGAATGCTGATTACGTCAACCACTTTTCTGTTGGTGATGTTGTCTTTTCCATCCCAGCCGAGAATGGTATAATTCGTTTTTCCTCGGTACCGATTGGCCAATATCTTATAGTAAAGGGCGCCATACCATTTGTTGGATCGAATTGGTTTTCGGTCCATGCGATTCCAATCAGCATTATCTTGAAACACAGTAACAACAACTGTTTCTTTTTGGGGCTTGTGACGCATTACGCAGTGATATTGGTATTCGTCATTTTCCATGGCAAGGTTCCAACACAGCATTTTAATTACACCGTCTTCTGAAGAAAGCTGCCCGAGGAATGGCACCGAATCTAATTCCAACTCGAAATGCGCTGGGTTAGAATAATATTCGGAGAACATAATTTCAAGCTTTGCTGAGGCCACTTGCTTTTCGGAATCCTCTCCAGTTCGCATGACATCGAATGTTCTGAGAACGGAATTACGGAATGTGGTATCGACTTGGGCTGAAACGAAAATTGGAGAAAGGAAAA
>DMRV01000452.1:0-4460 GCA_003456455.1 Flavobacteriales bacterium | reverse complement strand
GGATGGAAGCGGCATCCTTTTTTGCTTTTGGGCTAAAAAGATACAGCATACAGCCTGACCCCGATTTTTCATCGGGGAAACGCTCTTGTAGTCCTTATAAACTTGTTTTGTGAGCATGCTTGTAATTACGCCACTAATGAATGGAAATTGCATAAAAAAGGCGAGAACAATGTCTCGCCTTCCAAATTCCTTGCCTTAATTCTAAAGGTGCATTGAATCCTTTTTCTGTAGGTTTTCTGCTTCTGTATGAACGTTATCCTCATCATCAACACAGCAATCTACCGGACAAACTGCGGCACATTGTGGCTCATCGTGGAAACCTTTACACTCGGTACACTTGTCTGTAACGATGTAATAAACGTCCATTTCATCTGGCTCTTGCGCTGCATCTGCATCAGCAGTAAAACCGCTAAATCCTTTGAACTCTCCTTTTACGGATGTTCCATCTGAAAAGCGCCACTCGGCACCACCTTCATAAATTGCATTGTTTGGGCATTCTGGCTCGCATGCCCCACAGTTAATACACTCGTCTGTTATCTTGATAGCCATCTTGTCTGTTGCTTTAAGTCGTTTAGTTTTGCGCGCTCAAAGATAGTACACAGGCATGAACCATCAAGAGCGGATTTCGGCATTTATTGAGTTAGGAAAAGTCTTAGGAGAAATTTCTGAAAAACCGCAAGAAAGTGATTGGGCTGCGGCTTTCAATCGGGCGGAGGCTGAGAATAGGTGGTTTACGCAGGAAAATATTGCTTTGGCATTGCGAGGAATTGCTTTCATGCTTGAGGCTGATAAGTTGCAGAAGTGGCTTTCTAATTACCCACCAACACCTGATAATGGCGAGAAGCGTGTGGCTTTAATTATGGCTGGAAATATTCCTTTAGTTGGGTTTCACGATTTGCTTTGCGTGCTTATTTCGGGCAACACGGCTGTGGTAAAAATGTCTTCTCAGGATGAGGTTCTTGTACAAAAGTTGGTTGAAACGCTTGCCGAAATAAGTCCTGAACTAGCGGATAGAGTTGAGCTGAGTGACGGAAAAATTGAAGGTTTTACACATGTAATTGCTACAGGAAGCAACAACAGCGCACGGCATTTTGAATACTACTTCGGGAAGTACCCGAATATTATTAGGAAGAACAGAAACTCAATTGCCATTATTAACGGTGATGAAAGCTTAGATGAATTACGAGCATTGGGCAAAGATATTTTCCGCTATTTCGGATTGGGCTGCCGCAACGTTTCTAAGGTTTATTTATCTGACAAAATGAGTCCAGAAATGTTTTTGGCTACGCTAGAAGATTGGAAACCGATTGCAAACCACAACAAGTATTTCAACAACTATGAATACCACAAGGCAATTTTCTTAGTAGAGAAAATGGCTCATTTAGATAATGGTTTTCTTCTGCTTAGAGAAGAACCAAGTTTGGGTTGCCCAGTTGGCGTACTTCATTTTCAGCCCTATGCTACATTAGATCAGATGAAAGCTGAAGTAAAGATTCACGAAGACGAAATTCAGTGTATTGTAGCTTCGGACAAGCTTGGATTTGAGAATTCCGTACCATTCGGAAAGGCGCAATCTCCTGAATTATGGGATTACGCAGATGGCGTTGATACGATAGAGTTTCTGCTTGCTTAAAGCGAATTGAACCCCTCATAAACCTTCCGCAGCGGCAATCCCATTACATTGAAATAGCAGCCATCAATTCGGTCGATTCCGATGTAGCCAATCCATTCTTGAATACCGTAAGCACCCGCTTTATCTAGCGGTTTGTATTTCTGCACGTAGAAATCAATCTCGTCTTCGGTTAGTTCTCGGAAATGAACTTCGGTTCTATCAAAATCCGAAATGGTCTTTTGAGAAGTTCGTAGCGTAATGGCTGTGTAAACCTCATGCCTATTTCCAGAAAGCTGACGAATCATTCGTTTGGCGTCATTCAAATCGACTGGCTTTTGCAACTCGCGGTCGTTAAGCCAAACAATGGTATCTGCGGTAAGCACGATTTTCCCTTCCAATTCTTCCTCAGAAAAAGCTGCAGCTTTCAAATTGGATAAAAACAACGGAATCTCTTCTCGTTTCAAATCATCAGGGTAAATTTCTGCTACGTTTTTAGGCTGAACCGAAAACGAAACTCCCAGCTCATCCATTAACCATTTTCTGCGTGGCGATGCAGATGCGAGAATGAGCTCTTTGCCTTTTAGATCAATCATTGTAATGTGAATCTGAAAACGATTAAAGACAAAACTCCGCCCAACATTAACACCTTCGTAAGTGTACTTGCCAAGTGAAAATCCTTCGGAGCTTTCGCACGCATGACTTGAAGAATAATCGAGGCAGCAGGTAACTGAACTGCAATCAGAAAATACCCGAACATCAACCAATCCTTGTCTTGAATCCACGCGGTTTGTAATGAGACAATGGAACTCATCAAAACCATTATCAGAACAATAACAATTCCTTTTGTGGTTTTCAACCCAAGCACAATTGGTATGGTTGTGCATTGTGCAAACTGATCGCCTTTCATGTCTTCCATGTCTTTTATCATCTCGCGTGCAAGCGTGGTGAGAAAAGAAAAGAACCCTAATGCTACTAGAATTGGTGCCCATGGTAATTCCATCCACAAATTGGGAGTACACATCATTTGCAAATACAATGGCAAGAATGGCACCAGCGCTGCCAAAAAAGCAACTACTAGATTTCCGATTAAAAACTGGCGTTTGTAGGAATAAGAATAGAAATACAATCCGCCTGCAGAGAGCATGAAAATGAGCGAATTGGAGACGTTTCCCAAGTCCCAACAAAGAAACATGCCGAGTCCAAGACCTAAGGAACCCAGCCCATAATAGAAGTTCCAAGCATTTGCTTCGGTGATGGAATTTCCAACTATAACTCTATTGGGCTTATTATGAAAATCAATGTTTTGATCAGAGATATCGTTGACTACATTTCCGGAAGCTGCAATCAGCATTGTTGCCAACGCAACCAATAGCCAGTGCAAGTTGGAAATACATGAAACAACTCCCGAAAGCTCTGAAATTGAATCAACGACCTGCGTCTTACCTAGCAGAAAAATCAGCCCAATTATTAGGAGATTAGGCCATCTCACCAAGCGCAAATACGCCATCAATTACTTCTTGTTGGCCGCTTCTTTTGCAGCTTGCTCTTCATCATAAATGGCGTTCAAACCAACAATCACGTCAGCGGTTACGTCCAAAGCTGGGTCTCCCAAAAGAATCCCGCCTGCCTGATCTGAGAACGCAAGCACGAAATTGAATCCGTAATCCTTATTATAATCCTTCAAAAACGCCTTAATGTTGTTACTCACTTTGGTTGTACCAGCAAGTTCTTTGTCCAACAACTTAGACTGCAGACTTTGTTGCAATTGACCTACCTCCTGCTCCGCTTCCATAGAAAAAGCTTGGGCATTTTGCTGTAAGCTCTGTAGCTCTTGCATCTTATTGTTACGCAACACCTCATTCATTCCTTGCGCACTTTGCTCAAAAGCGGCCGCTTTTGTCTGTAACTCGCGTGCCATTTGCTCCAGCTGCTTTTCTAGCAATGCAGAACGCTGCTCTACTTTGCGCTCGCTTTTGGTTCTTTCAACCTCTAATTCTGCCTGTAAATCTTCAATCAATTTGTAGTTATCCCAAAGAGAATCTTGGTTGACATAAGCGATTTTCAACTTGCTTGAAACGCTATCAATAACAGAAGAATCTACTGTGTTTTTTCGAGCTTCGGGTTGTTTGTCCGAGAACTGAAAATAGAACAGCACCGCAATGGCAACTGCGAGAATCGCATTAATTATAAGAGATAGGTTTTTCATTGCACCGTTTAATTTGGGCGGCAAAGATAACCGTTAAGCTTCTAAATTAAGACGCCTTCTTAATGGCTTCTAAACTCTCTTTAATGTGCTTAGTTGGGCTCAACTGAGAATCAAATTTGTGAATGACTTTTCCTTGCTTATCAATCACAAAAGTTACACGACCGGGAATCATTCCAAACAAATCATAAGCACCATAAGCTTTCCTTGCCTTTCCAATTGGATCACTCAATAGGACGAAAGGCAGCCTGTGATTTTCGGCAAAGCCAGTATGACTGCTCGAGCCATCGCTGCTAATGCCAATAACTTCTGCGCCAGCCTCCTTAAAATCCTCGTAGCTATCTCTAAACGAGCATGCTTGGGCTGTACAGCCTGGCGTTTCATCTTTAGGGTAGAAATAAACCACTACACTTTTCTCACCTCTAAAGTCGCTCAACTTAACCTTGTTTCCGTCCTTGTCTTTCAACTCAAAATCAGGCGCTATATCGCCAACATTTACTTTTCCCATTTCTTGTTTTTCTTCTGTTTGGCAGGAAATCAGTCCCACCACGATAAATACTGCAGCAAATAATCTAAACATTCGGTTACTGAACACCTTCAATTCGTTTTAGTTCTTCCTTTATCAACTTGGTCACTTCATCCCCT